>CAZITS010000876.1:0-2983 GCA_964542185.1 uncultured Pirellulaceae bacterium | reverse complement strand
GTGTGACACCGCCCACGCTGGTGGGGACGCAGGAAACGCGGTGGCAAGCCGCCTGGCGGCACGTCCATCGAATCAGCATAGGTTGTCTCTTCGCTGAAAACAGTTGCTCTACAGCAGATGAGGAAACGCGGAGTATACAAAAACCCGAACCGGTTTCCATGCAGAAATGCGATCTGGTGCGCTGGGACGTTCAACGAGGCCTGCAGGTGCCGAGCTATCTATTGACGGAGTCCGGTAGTGACTCCGGCGCAGAACGAAACGGGTTGTCTAGCTATACTGACAGCAGTCCACGTTGTCGTGTTTTCGGCACGCTCCGCCTCTGGAGGGCTCCGTCATGTCCCGTCCGGCTCTTTCCCCTGGTGGCATACTCTCCCGCCGTCGCTGGCTGGCGACCACCGGTGCCCTGGCCAGTCTGACCGGCAGCGGTAAACTGAGCGCGACTCCCAGCGTGCCGTCTGGACTAGGGACAGGACGTGCCAAGCATGTGATTGTGCTGTTTTTGCACGGTGGCGCTGCGACGCAGGATATGTACGACTTGAAGCCCGATGGTCCCAGTCCGAGCCGCAGCCAATTTGCGCCGATCGATACTTCCATTCCGGGGATTCAGGTTTGCGAACATCTCCCACTGCTCAGCAAGTGGATGCATCGCGCCGCCGTGATCCGCAGCGTGAGCCATCAAAGTGGCTGCCACAATACTGCTCCCGCGTTTTCTGGACATGAGGGCCTGGTTCCCAACCAGCGGATCGAGGATTTGAACCATCCGCCCAGTATGGGATCGACGGTGGAGTACTTGCACCAGCAGAGCCCGGCCAACCGGGGTCGTAACGTGCTGCCCACGTACTTTTGTCTGCCGCACCACCTCGGCTGGGGGGAAAACTGGCGCCGGCCCGGGATTTATTCAGGCTGGCTCGGCAAGCAATACGACCCATTGTGCAGCGAACCGGTCGCCTGGTACGCAAAGGACGCTGTGCTGCGCGATTGGCAGAATATTCCTACCACGCTGGGGTACCCGCGTTTGAGCAAAGAGACGGCTGTTAGCGACTCGCGACTTCAGCGGAGGTGGCAACTTGCCCGGAGTCTTGACCGGGGACTGCAGCGGGCCAATCTGGCGGAGACCGATGTGCAGCAGTTCCATCGCCGGCATCAGCAGGCGTTCGATTTGCTGACAACCGATCGCATTCGGAAGGCCTTTGACCTGAAACAAGAGGATCCTGAAACCCGCGAGTTGTACGGGCCTAGCCTGTTTGCGAACAGTTGTCTGACGGCACGGCGACTGATCCAGGCGGGCACGCAGTTCATTAACGTATTTTGGGATAGTTACGGCATCCGTCCGGCTGGGGGCAGTTACGATTACGGCTGGGACACCCACGGCTACAACTTTGAAGTGCTGCGCGAGCGCAACTTGCCGGGGTTAGACCAGGCCGCTAACGCCCTGCTTACCGATTTGCAGCGGCATGGGCTACTCGACGAAACCCTGGTGTTGATTAACAGTGACTTCGGCCGCACTCCCAACGTTAACGCCAAGTCAGGGCGTGACCACTGGACCCATTGCTACGCCAACCTGTTGTTCGGTGGTGGCATCCAGAGCGGTGCGGAGTATGGTGCCTCGGACCAGAACGCCGCCTATGTGACAGAGAACCCGGTGCATCCCCGGGATGTCTGTGCCACGGTTTTCAAGGCGATGGGTGTCAGTGAAAACACGATGATTTACGACCGACTCCAGCGGCCGCAGCCGATCGCCATGGGCGGCCGGCCGATCGAGAGTATCTTGAGCTAGCAGACGTTTTCGCGCGGAATTCCACGACGCTGCTGCACAGCGGCCGTGTGGCACGTGACATCGGTGTTTTCCGCTCGCCGTCTGGCCAAACGTCGCCGCAGCAACGATGTGCTTACTCGTGGCCCGGTGATTCGCCGGCGGGTTCTTCTGTGGCAGGCTTCGGTGGTCCGGCGTGTCCGTGGGGCGTGTTTCTGGCCACTGTGACGACACCTACGAGTACTAGTAGCATGCCAAGCCAGAGGGCCGGGCTTACCGTCGTGTGTTCCCGAAGTTTGTAGGCCGAGGCCACTGCCGTCACGCAGACCGCACCGCCAAACACAATCGGCATCACGAGCAAGGCGTTGCCCTTGCTCGTCATCATGGCCGTTGTCAAGAACAAGGCACCGGCGGCGCCCAGGACACCGGCCAGGAATCCCCACTTGGCGGGCGTAAAGTGGTTGCCTGTGTAGGAGAAGGTATCGCCTTTCAACAGCATGGCGATGAGTCCGCCCCCGATCGCCAGTACCAGGTAGGCGATCCCAATGAAAACATACGGTTTGAACGGAGACCAGCCTTGTGGTGGTGGCAATTTGACTTGCGCATTACCGATAGTGGGTCCGTACAATCCCCAGCAACAGGCCGTTGCTACGGCAAACAGGATTGGGATCAGCATGTTCTTCACGAATGCTCCTGGAATCAAATGATTCTGAAAACGTGTGGTTTGGCAAGACGAAGCGGGATGGCCTGCTCTGACAGAAAGCGTGCCGCGGCAGGTCCGCAGTAACTGGACGTCCAGATCATAGTCGATTTGGGTGTTGACGCGAATCACAGGTAAGGCTTCGAGCCGTTACTGACTTCGGGGCGATACGCAGAGGTTCCTCGCCTGGCCCAGCTCGGCGTCTGAAGGCCCCACCGCAACGGGGACCGTGTCCATTGCTGCGCACAGTGCCCATTGCTGCGTACAGTGCCCACTGCTGCGCACCACGATCTGGCGGTGGCACAAGGAACCGTGGGCGTCCGCACAAAGTGCAGCGCGCAGGGACGACTGGCCAAGCTTTGTGGTATCCCGAGTCGGCGATGAAAACTGTTGGACCTTGGTCCATTCTGCTTGGTGAAAACCGACGCGCCAGCACGCCGGACGTGTGGCCCGACCGACAGTCGTGAGGCGGATTCGCCTGGCCTCCAGTGCCAGGATTAAACCGCGTCCTGGGATGGCCTGTCAGACCG
>CAZITS010000875.1:0-2983 GCA_964542185.1 uncultured Pirellulaceae bacterium | reverse complement strand
GCCACGCTCCCGCGCCGCGTTGACGACAAGATTGACTCGTGGCGCCATTTCTGCAACACGCCGGGTCGCACCTTTACACCAGTGCTGCGACCACATGTCACAAATCACAAACGCCGTCCGCCGCGCCTCCCAACGGCGAGTCTCCGCAACCGGCCGATACTCACCGCTTCCTTTGCTGGTTTCGACACGCTTGCGCGTCTTCAAAGTGAGCTGTGTTGACGCGTTACTAACCGGCTCCAGAGGTTCGGCAGCGGCCGCCTCCTCTGGCTCAGTGGCCAACAACAGGATCCACGTTGCGACAGCCAGTAACCACCACCTTTTCGTGGCGCCGCCCCAAAGCATCTGCTGTGCGCATTGCATGCTGCCCAGTCCCTCCCACTCAGGTCTCACACTCATACGAAAAGCGTCCTCTCGGTGCCGGCCTGCCAGTCTGCGCTAACGCCACCGTTGCCGCGTCAGTCTACCAGCTCGGCCAAAGCCCTACCAATTGTCTCACAGACGCAGACTCTCGGATCACGCGGGGATTCCCTCGCAGACAAGACACCGATAACAGGGTGACGACAGCAACTTCTGCTGGCAAACAGTCCAGATTTCCAATCTCCGCAGCTGCCTGACTCCCCCTGGCTAGCAGTCTGCACTCGCCACAAACCACCATCAACACTAGAATGCGGTCTCGTTTCTTGCAGTTCATGTTGAGCAGCCTCAACTCGCAGCAGCTCTTTACCGACACGGGAATGCTGATGTTTTTACACACGCTCACACTTGCAGTCACCGCGGCTCTGGCCGCCCCCACCGCACTGGAAAGCGGTACCCAACTCACCTTTCGCGGCAAGATCGAAGCCGACAAAGGTGACCCTGTCATCACCCGCAAGACATTTGAGCTCAACTGCCTGCTGGTGGACGTAACATCGGAAAGCGCCACCGTCTACTGGACACTCAGTGAACAGGGCCGTGGCAATTGGCTCTGGACCGATCACTTTGGTCGCGTCCAGGTGCGCGGCTCTTCCGGCGCCGCGCCGGCTCAATGGCCCGCCCTGCTGTACCAGCGCGACGCCGGCAAGAGTATCGTGCCGGTCGTGCTGCCGCTACTGTTCTTGAAGCGCACACTCGAGCGTGACACCAATTGGGAAGAAGGCAAACTAAACTTCAAGGTTACCGGTAGCCAACGGGTCGCGAGTCATAATTCCTGGATCGTCCGTGCTGAAAACCGCTACGGTCACAAGCGCACAGTTTGGCTTGACAAGGCGTCGGCACTGGTCGCACGAGTTGTCGAAACCGTCTTCATCGGGCAGGGAGAACAATTCGAATTGCAATACGAATTGGCCCAGAAAAAGATGCTCTCCGCTACGGAGCTGTCGGCGACGACGGGTGGATTTGAGACTCTGTTCGAATTGAGACAACAACTGCGACGCCAGCCGCGTGACACCCGCATGGTCTGGAGCGCGGAACAACTCGGGATACTGCGCAAGGAACTGCCGACGCTTGCTAAACCCATCAGCGACGCGCCTGCGCTGGCAACCGTGTTCAAAGAAGCAGAACGCGACACGAAGGCTCAAAAAGGAAGAGCTGGCGCCATCGGCGCACTGCAGGCAAAGACGATGGGAAAGCCATTGGAGAGCTTCCCGCTAGTGGATAGTCGTGGTCGCGCGTTCGACCAGCAAGCCTGGAAAAACCGTGTCACCGTTCTGCATTTCTGGCGTTATCGAGACAAACCACTTGAGGAACCTTACGGCCAAATCGCTTACCTCGACTTCCTCTACCGTAAACACAAAGGCAAAGGAATCGGGGTGTACGGCATCAACGTCAACCAGCGCCTGCAAACCATCTCGTCACGGCGCCCCGCGATCCTCAGCGCCAAGAAGCTCACGTCGTTTATGAATCTCAGTTACCCCGTGCTGCACGATACCGAGGGAGTTCTCAAAAAGCTGGGAGACCCTCGGCAATCCGGAGCCAAGCTACCACTGGTGATCGTACTCGATCAAACCGGAAAGGTTGTTCACTACCATGTCGGGCATTACCCGGTCGACCGACTGCTCGGACTGAAGCAGCTGAATGACCTTGTGGTCAAGACGCTAAAAACGGCGAAGTAACAGTCCGTGACAAACTCCTAGGGGGAGGCGGTCGTGCCACAGACGACCCGAAATCCCAGGAATTTGCTGGAATGGCCACTGCCGCCAAACGCCCGAAACGCGCAACGATACCCACCAAAAGCCCATCCACCGCCGCGTGCCACCCGCACCACGCCGTCGGCAGGACCAGGTGGATCTGTTAGAGGTGACTGGCTGTAGTAATCGTCGCTGTGCCAGTCCTGCACCCATTCGTAAACATTTCCATGCATGTCAAACAAGCCCCACGCATTGGGCCTCTTTAAACCCACCCTATGCGTTCGCCCCTGGGCATTCAGTGCATGCCATGCGAAGTGGTCCAGGTCCTCCAGCTGATTGCCAAAGCTGTACTCAGCATCGGATCCTGCACGGCACGCATACTCCCATTCGGCTTCAGTCGGCAACCGATATTGGCGTCCGGCAGCCCGTTCACCTGCAAACTGAGTAAGCTGCTCGCAGAAATTAATCGCTTCCTTCCAGGTCACTGTTTCAACTGGCAACTCTGAGCCCTGAAACGTACCTCGCTGCTGACCAGTCACCCGCTCAAATTGCTGCTGCGTCACCTCCATCGCACCCATAAAAAAAGCGTTACTTAGCGTAACCGGGTGACGCTGGCTGGATACCTGTTCTGCAACGGCAGCCTGTTCGTCGCCGAATCCCATGAAAAATGTTCCCGCCGGTACCGGGACCAGCAACATACCGACTTCGTTGACAAACGGTCTTCCCACTGCAATTTGTTCTGGCTGCAGCTGCTTTCGCCACTGCGCCACATCGCGTTTAACCGATGGACCAGCGACCGGCTGCGCGATCCTCTCTACCGGCATCAATGCCTGATTCTCAGTCACGCTATCGGGCGCCTTTGTGACGGCAGGCGTCTT
>CAZITS010000874.1:0-2984 GCA_964542185.1 uncultured Pirellulaceae bacterium | reverse complement strand
GGATACTCCCATCTACCATGCCGTGGATCTGGGAATTGGCCAGTACGAGGCGGGTGTTGACTTCGGTAATGCGGCGGTGGCCACACTCGCGGCACCGACGTTGCTGGCGGAAACGGACAGCGGCGTAGTGGGGGACGGCACCACCAATTTTGATAACGCTTCCGCGGCAACCGCCCTTTTGTTTTCGATTGACGGAGCGGATACCGGCGCCGAAGTTCGACTTTACGTCGATGATGTCCTGGTTGGTACGGCGGTTGCCGACGGAGTGACGCAGATTGAAACCGATGGTGTTTCGAGTCTGGAGGACGGGAATCGACAGTGGACCGTCACGCAAGTTGTAGACGGTGTGGAAAGTCTGGCGTCTGCACCACTCGGCGTTGTCATTGATACGCAGGTTGCGATCACGACCACGCCGCCGCAGCAGGCGGAAGTCGCGATTGAATTGGAGTACGACGTTGATTCCGGGGAAGAGGGTGATGCTGGGCTAGCGTATACGCTGACGGGTGCCCCTGGGGGAGCCAGCATCGATGCCGACAGCGGCGTCTTTCAATGGACACCGGCACTTGAGGATGTCGGAGAGCACACGTTCGAGATTGGGGTGAGCGATGCCGCGGGCAATAACGCGAGCCAGCAAGTCTCGTTGACAGTGGCAGCTTCGTCACAGATGCGCCTGCGTCTGCAGGCCAGTACGCTGTCTGGCGAGGCCATCTCTGAAGTGACGGTTGGCGAGCAGTTTCTACTGCAGGTGTATGTCCAGGACCTGAGGAGTCACGATCCTTCTGGTGTGTACGCTGCTTTCCTGGATATTCCGTTTACTGGTGGTTTTGTTGAACCGGTTGGTGGAATCAGCTACGGGATCGGATTCCCCAACGGCCATGCAGGAACATTGAGTAACGCTGGCCTGGATGAAGGGGGCGCGTTCGGCCCGAATTCGCCACTGGGGTCAAACGAGCTGGAATTGTTGAGTATTGAATTAAGGGCAGTGCTTGCGGGCGATGCGCTGTTCGTCGCGGACCCGGCAGATGTGTCGCCGGTGGCGGATAACTTGTTTTTCGATCCACCGGGACGAGTTGACCCGTTGCTCGTTGATTATGGGACCGTGTCGCTGGCGATCTCGTCGTCGGTAGCGGCGCAAGCAGATACGTTCAATGTCGATGAGGACACGACGGCGGTCGTTTTGGATGTACTGGCCAACGATACATCGCTGGCGGGAACCGAACTGACGATCACGGCAGTGAGTACGCCCGATCAGGGGGCCGTAGCGGTCATTGACTCTGAAGACGCTGTGATTCTGTTTACGCCAGCCCCTGATTTCCTGGGTGAGGCGAGTTTCAGTTATGAAGTCAGCGATGGGACCGGTACAGCGACAGCGGTCGTGCTAGTCCAGGTTGCGAATGTGAACGATCCACCCACAGCCGTCGATGATGTATTTACGGTTGAAGAAGATAGCGGGATGAATTTGCTGGATGTGCTGGGTAACGACCTCGAGGCCCCAGATCCTGTGCAAGAACGGACCGGGTGGATTATTTCTGCGGTTTCCTCACCTGCGGTCGGTGTGGTCGAGATTGGACCCAATGGCAAGGATTTACGGTATGCGCCAGCGGCGGATTTTTTTGGAGATGAGACATTTCAATATACGCTTTCCGATGGGCAGGGTGGCGAAGATGTGGCTGCGGTGACAGTCACGGTGACACCACGCAATGATCCACCGCTGGCAGCGGACGATTCGTTTACGGTGTTTGAAGATAGCCCATCTGGTTTCCTGGATGTGCTGTCCAACGATCAAACCGAAGAGGGAGAAACACTCGCCTTGACGTCGGATTTTGTGTTTGAGCCGTCCGACGGCGGGACAGTCGTTGTAAATGGTGATGGGGAGTTGCAGTACGCACCGGCTCCCAACTTCTTTGGCGTTGAGACGTTTCAATATCAGATTGAAGATGGAAATGGCGGTGTGGCTACCGCGGCGGTAACCGTCTCAGTTACCGCAGTCAACGATCTGCCGGTGGCGGTGGATGACGTGTATACGGTGGTCAAGGGGGCCGAGGCGATCCTGCGCCCGCTGGATAATGACAGCGTCCTGCCAGACGCCAACGAAACGTTGACGATCACGAATGTGGGTTTGCCAACAGCCGGTGGCGGTCTCCAGATCGACACCGCGAGTCAGCAGGTAATCTATCAGCCACCGAGTGCCGAATTTGTCGGAACGGAGACATTCACCTATCAGGTTTCCGACGGAAATGGAGGTACTGCCGAAGCGGTGGTTACGGTGAATGTTGAGGATTACAACCCACGTATGATTGCCGGTTCCGTTGGAGATGCAGAAGGCCATTTTCCATTGGGAGGGCTTGCTGTGACGCTGTCTGGTGCGACGGACCAGGGAGACTCCGTCGATTTGACGACCACAACGGATGTTGACGGGTATTATCAGTTCGCCGATTTGGCCCCCGGTGTCTATTCCGTGACCCGAGCCGCGGCACCGTTCCTGTTGCATGGTGAGCAGGCAGTATCCGAGGTGGTTTCCACCGCGGAAGACAGCGACAGCCTCGAAAACTTCTTTCCGCAGCTCGGGCGTCGGGCGGAATTCTTGCAGCTGAGCGATTTTCTTGGCTCGGCACCTGCGTCGACGATCTTTGCTTCGGTCGATGCCAGCGGGCAACTGGGCTGGTATCACTTGCAGGGTGACTGGCAATCGGATTCAGCGTTTCAGATTGCCGTTAGTGAGGATCTCTCCGGGGTACAGGTTACGCTGACTTCTGGAGATCCTGTGACGGTCAATCTTGATGCGACCGACCCTGCACAGGTCAAGTGGTTGGGGCAAGAGGGGCAGCACCGTTTGTTGCAGATTCCACTCAGTGCTACCGAGATCGCTGTCGAAGTGAGCGGTACTGAGGATTCGATCTATACCGTTATTGAGGAACCGATTCCGGCGGCGCAGACGATCGACGAGACGGATGCGCAGGCCACGGCACATGGGGACGGCGAGG
>CAZITS010000873.1:0-2989 GCA_964542185.1 uncultured Pirellulaceae bacterium | reverse complement strand
GAAACACAACTTTGGCGACTTCGACGAAGATATCCACCTGACAGATTTCAAGAACGCACATCAGGAGGGATACGACAATATCGAATTGGTGAAACGCTTCACCACCGTCGGCATGGGCCCCAGTCAGGGCAAACTTTCCAATATGAATGCGATTCGGATCCTGGCACGCCACAACAACGCCACGATCGACGCCACGGGGACCACAACTTCACGCCCCTTCCAACATCCCGTACCGCTCGGCCACCTGGCCGGCCGCCGCTTCCATCCACTGAGACGAACTCCGCTCGACGCCTGGCACCGCCAGGCGGGCGGCCAAATGGCGCATGCCGGTTCGTGGCTCCGCCCCGAATACTATGGCCCCGCTGACCAACGCGATCAATCGATCCTGTCTGAAGCAAACCAGGTAAGGCAACATGTCGGACTGATCGATGTGAGCACCTTGGGAAAACTGCAGATCACTGGCCCTGATGCCGCCGAGTTCCTGGAACGCATCTACACGGGGCGATTCCATAAACAACCCACGGAACGGCTCCGTTACGGGCTGGCGTGCGACGAAACCGGTACCGTACTGGAAGACGGAGTGATCGCCCGCCTGGCACACGATCACTTCTACGTGACCGCAACCAGTGGAGGTAGCGGAGCTTTTTATCGAGAACTTTTGCGTTGGCGACAGCTCTTCCAGTTGAACGTCCAGATCAGCAATCTCACCGGGCAACTCGCCGCAATCAACCTGGCAGGTCCTGAGTCCCGCAACGTCTTGAAAGACCTGACTTCAATTGACGTCGCTGGCGACGCCTTTCCCTACCTGGGAGTACGACGTGGCACCGTCGCTGGTATAGCAGCCACTCTCATGCGTGTCGGATTTGTGGGCGAACTCGGGTACGAAATCCACGTACCTGCCAGCAGCGCGCTGTATGTCTGGGAGAAACTTGCTGAAACCGGGCGGCCTTTCGGGCTCAAACCCTTTGGAGTCGAGGCGCAGCGCCTGCTACGGCTAGAAAAAGGCCATCTGATTGTCGGACATGATACCGACGCACTGACCCATCCGGCGGAAGCTGATTTGAATTGGGCCATCGCGAAAAACAAGCCGTTTTTCGTAGGGTCCAGGAGTCTCGAAATTCTCCAGCAACGCCCACTGACGCGCCAACTGGTTGGGTTTCGTCTGGCAGATGCTGACGTCACACCGTTTCCTGAGGAATGCCACCTCATCTTTGATGGCGACACGATCGTCGGCCGGGTGACCAGCATTACCAGATATTCGACCCTGAAACATCCTCTCGGGATGGCTTTCGTCCATCCACGTCTGGCATCTCCGGGTAGCCAGCTACACATTCGCACGGCGCCTGGAAAAACCGTCACGGGTGAAGTGTGTTCCCTCCCTTTCTACGACCCCGAAAATCTTCGACAACAATAGTGGTGGACGTGTCCACACTGACGCAACGCCGGAGCACGCCATGTCTCTGCCAATCACCCGCACGAGTCCACTCACACCTCCCGCGACGCCAGGCGCATCACGCGAGGTCGCCGGCGCTTCCCTGGCACTCTGGTTTGACGACCCGGAACAGGAACGTCAGGCCGCGCAACGCCTCGCCTTGTGCGACCTCAGTTCGTTGCCAAGAACAGGCTATAAGGGCAACGCCGCAGCCAACTGGCTACGCGAACAACAGCTGCCGATCCCCGCCGAGACATTTGAGTCGGCACGTCTCAGAGACGGCGGCATCATTCTCAAAGTCGCCTCTGACGAGTATTTCCTGGAGGCGGGCCCTACGGGGCTGGATCTGCCAGCACCACCCGTCACCGAATTTCCGCCGGAGTGTTTTCCCGTCGTTCGCGAAGATTCGTCGATCGTACTATGTGGGCTGCGTTCGAAGGATGTATTGCAGCAGGTTTGCGGATTTGACTTTTCCACTGCAGCTCTTGACCGGGTGGTCTATACGCGCGTGGCCGGCGTGGACGCCGCCGTATTTCCAGCGAGCGGATTTCCCCAACCGCTGGTGAAAATCTGGTCAGACCGCAGTTACGCGATTTCCCTGTGGAATAGTCTGGTGGAAATTTGCGCCGAATTCGAGGGCCCCATCGTCGGGGCACAAGCACTCTTCACGGATCTTGCATGACCTCCTTCGACGTTGCCCCCCAATGCCATGCACTCGGGCTACGCGCCGGCGCCATCCTGTTTCGCGACCTGCGTGTCTCACCTGCGTCAGCGTCATTGCGTGAAGCGATTGATGACGCAGCCCAACGCGTCCACGACAGTTTCACGGATCGGCGCAGCATCCGTTCCCATCCTGGCCTGCAGCGTATCCGGGAAATTCTAAAAACAATCGGTAGCGACCCACGTCGCCATCCTCCCTCAACAGAAAAACTGCTTCAGTATGCACGTACCAGGTGCACGCTTCCCGCCATCAACAATCTCGTTGACTGCTACAACCTGATCTCCCTGCAGAGTCTCTGTAGCCTGGGAGCGCATGACCTGGACCGCGTATCACTGCCAGTCCGTCTACAACAATTTACGTCTGAGCAAACCTTTGTCCCCCTGGGAAACCCGGAACCTCAGACGGTTCTTTGTGGAGAGTTTGGCTACGTCGATCAACAGGAACGCGTGCTCTGCCGACTCGACTCCTTGCAGGCTGATTTCAGCAAGGTCACTACGGACACACGCAGCGTCATCTTGATCGTCGAAGCAACCGACACCACGTCCTCTGCAGCGCTGACCCAACTGCTCCAGCGTGCCGCGGATGACGTTCAGAAGCACTGTGGCGGAACCGTTGTGCAGCTTGTCGGCCCAAATTAGAAGTCTGTCCGTCAGGGTCGAATCGCCGCTGCGACCGTGTTGGAAAATTTCAACTGCTCGAAGCGATCCCAGGGCAGCGGTTCTGTGGTCAACAAGACCATGTAAGCTTCGCGTGCAGGATCAATCCACACCATCGTTCCCGTGGCTCCCCAATGCCCGTAGGCACGGTCGCTCAGCAGGCAGCCGAGACCGCGAGGG
>CAZITS010000872.1:0-2992 GCA_964542185.1 uncultured Pirellulaceae bacterium | reverse complement strand
CACCGTCGCGCAGGACTTCTTCGCGTTTGGCTCCCATCAGTACCTTGTCGCGGGAATAGTCGAAGTCTTCCATGCTGACCGACTTTTTGTCGTTGCGAGCGGCCCACAGTGCAGCTTCGTTCACCAGGTTGCGGATGTCCGCTCCGGTTAAACCAATGGTGGAATCGGCAAGCCGTTCCAAGTCGACATCATCCGCCAGCGGGACTTCCCGCACGTGCACCTTGAAGATTTCAACACGTCCTTCGCGCGTGGGTCGGCCGACCGTGACATGTCGGTCAAAACGACCTGGGCGCAAGAGTGCCGGATCCAGGACATCGGGACGGTTAGTGGCGGCCATCACAATGGTCGAGTCGTTGGGGGTAAAGCCGTCCATTTCGCTGAGGATCTGGTTCAGTGTCTGCTCGCGTTCATCGTGTCCGCCACCCAGGCCGGCACCGCGCTGGCGGCCTACCGCATCGATCTCGTCAACAAAAATGATAGCGGGAGAATTTTCTTTGGCGTTCTGGAAAAGGTCCCGTACACGGCTCGCTCCGACGCCTACAAACATCTGTATGAACTCACTGCCATTGACCGTGTAGAAAGGTACGTCTGCTTCACCTGCGACTGCCCTGGCTAACAAGGTCTTGCCGGTTCCTGGAGGGCCGTTTAACAGAATGCCCTTGGGGACCTGGCCACCGAGCTTCCTGAATTTGTCGGGAGTCTTCAAGAATTCAACGACTTCGGCGAGATCTTCTTTGACGCCCACCAGCCCGGCGACGTCGCGAAAGAGTATCGGCTTGTCCGCGATCTCAAAACGTTTCGCCGGGCTTTTGCTGAAGCCGGAGAGAAAACCACCTCCCATGATCTGGTCGCGGGTGCGACGAAAGGAACTCCACAGGTAGATGAAGACGATCAGTGGGAGTCCCAGAGCGATTGCATAAAGCCACATGCCAGTATTGTCGGCGGGCTCATAGGTCCGCGCGATCGTCCTGTTGCGGGGGTCGCGCAACAACTCTTCGAGTTCCCCTTGGCTCTCTTTCGGTGGGAGTCTGACGGTGAACTCTTGAAAGCGGACAGGCTGTCCGTTTTTTATCTGGGGCTCCATTTTTCCGGTGACGGGATCGCGTACGTCAGGGGCATCCCGTTCGTTTTTCAGGACACCGGTAGCCTGTCGTTCTTTGAGCTTAAGCGAGATTACTTCTCCATCCCGGATGAGTTGGAGGAAATACTCATAGCGCTCAAGTGTAAACGGCTGATCGCGTGCCATGGTCATCATCAGGAACAGCAACAGGACTACAGTCGCTGCGACAATCCACAAGCCTGGATTTCCCCGTTTTGGCCCGCGATTGGCATCGGCCTGTTTACGGTCGTCCTTGGATTGGTTCTCCATGAAAAACCCTTACGTAATCTACGCTTCAGCGTGGTGTATTAGAGATGGAGGAAATTAGGCCCAGTGACGCGTAAAAACCGTGCTGCAGTTTCTCGGTTCGCGTCTGCCATCTTAAGAGGGAACTCGGATTGAGTGACGGGGCGACTAGCCGCACGTGCCTTTTAATTGTATCTCACCAGAGCGGGGAATGCGAAGTGGGCTACTGTCGGAAAAACGAGTCAAACTTGCGCAGCTAAACAGGTCAAGGTGAGCTGCTTATGCTACTCTGCAACTGCATTGCCAGCGAGAAATGCGTTCGCTCGCACCGGTAGAATTGCTGCTGCCCGTGCGGTTTGTCACGGACCTCATTCCCAGACATCAGCAGGAACTGTAATACCAAAACCGGGTTGGTCGGAGGGGCAGATATGTCCATTTTCTATGGCTCGGGCACCGTCCAGCCAGGTGAACCAGGCACGCCCCGCTTCTGCCAGTGGTTGCCGGTCCAATGCGGCGATGGCAGGCAGCGCATAGGGTTCACAGCCGCGGTGTGGGCAGACTCGCACGTTGGCGGCCTGCGCCCTGCGGTAGACATCGATCAGGGTGGTCAATCCACCGCACCAATTCACATCAGGCTGCAATACGGCGTGCAGGCGATTGTCCAGAAGGTGTTGAAAGCCCTGGGAGAGGTATTCATGTTCGCCACCGGCGATCGGGACAGGAGATTTGCGAACAAGTTCCCGGTAGCCTGCGTAATCGTCAGGTAGAATAGGTTCTTCCAGCCAGGCGACATCTTCTTTCTGAATGGCGTTGGCGACTTCCAGTGCACTCGCCACATCCCACTTGGCGAAGGCATCGATCATCAATTCGCCCCGATTACCGAGGATATCGCGTGCTTTGGTGACTTGATCAGCCAGGGCAGAGACACGTGGGGGTACACCAAAGCGTTCGACGTGGAGTTTAACTGCCTGGTGCCCGGCGTTCAGTGCCGTTTCGGTTTCCTGTTCATCGAATACGGTCAGGTACGTCGGTAGTGGGCGCGACAAGTCGACGTCTTTGTTCAAGAGCCTGGCGACAGGTTGTCCCGCGGCTTTACCGCGCAGGTCCCAGAGTGCGAGGTCAACTCCACTGAGTGCCATGATTGTCAGCCCGGCCCGTCCATAGAAACAGGTGTGCCGACACATCCCAGCGTGTAGTTGTTCAACCTCTCGGGCGTCTTTGCCAATAAGAAAGTCGCGCAACACACTTTCAACTATATGGATACCGGCGGCGCCACCGCCACCGACTCCATACCCGTGGAGCGCGCTGTCCGTGGCGATATGTACAACAATTTGCCCCAGCTGCGTGCGCCAATCAGCAGGGGCTCCGGGCGTCGCTGGCTGGACGGCACGTACTTCGGTAATTCGCATCGGTGAGAGGCTTTTCCAGAACAGGGCCGGGGCACAATATCGTGATCTTTCCTAGAACATCCGCTTTATAGGGAATGCGTCAAGTCGGCTGGTGGCAGAACGTGGTGGTGGACGGAGTCTGCCGGTTGCCCAGCTGTTGCCCCAAATACGACTTTTGGCAGGCGCTTCGGAGAAATACAATGGGCAGGAGTCAAAACCGAGGAAAATCATTAGGTAGCTGGGTACCCGCATGCCTCTA
>CAZITS010000871.1:0-2997 GCA_964542185.1 uncultured Pirellulaceae bacterium | reverse complement strand
GTACGACGCAATTGAGACGAGAAGCCGGTGGTCACAGCGGTTGGTTTTGGTTGTCCTGCCGCTGGCCTGGTCGCTGCTGGCAGTCCTTTCCCCGCGTCTGGTCAAGGCGACCGAGTTACCACACATCGTCGTGATTCTGGCGGACGATATGGGCTACGGGGATGTGCATGCGCTCAACCCGGAATCGCGGCTCGCGACCCCCCATTTAGATCGGCTGGCCGGCGAAGCGCTGACGTTCACCGATGGGCACTCGCCATCCGCGGTCTGCACGCCCACTCGGTATGGCCTGCTGACTGGGAGGTACTGTTGGCGGACGCGATTAGCACGTGGTGTCCTGGGGGGGTATAGTCGGCCGCTGTTGTCTCCCCAACGAACGACGATTGGATCCCTTTTGCAGGGCTGTGGGTATCAGACTGCGGCAGTGGGGAAATGGCATCTGGGTATGGAGTTGCCACTGCGGGAGGGAAAGCAACGCCAGGAAAGTCGTTGGGACGGTGACGGTGGTGTTGATTTCGGGGCTCGCATCACAGACAGTCCGATCCATCATGGGTTCGACATGTAATACGGTGTCAGTGCTTCGCTCGACATGGCGCCGTATGTGTACATTCGCAATGACCAATTCACGATGCGGCCAACGCTGCAGCAACCCGCGGTCAAATTTCCGCACTTTGTCCGCCAGGGGCCCCGTGCCGAGGACTTTGTAATGGACGAGGTTCTCGATCGATTGACGGAGGAAGCGGTGGCTTGCATTCGTCGCGGTGCCGCCGGTCCCAAACCCTTGTTTTTGTATCTGGCATTGACGGCGCCGCATAAGCCGGCCCAGCCACATGCGCGGTTTCGTGGCAAGACCGGGCTGGGGGAATACGGTGATTTTGTGGCGCAAGTCGACGGTGCGGTGGGACGGGTGCTGCAGGCAATCGATGTAGCTGGCATTCGAAATGAGACACTGGTGTTTTACTCCTCCGACAATGGGTCGTACATGTACCGGTTTGACGGCCAGGACCGCAAGGATCACGTCGACGATGCGACCATTCAGGGTTATCGGAGCGAGCACCATCGGTCGAACGGGCCCTTTCGCGGGACGAAGGCAGATATCTATGAAGCGGGTCATCATGTTCCTTTGTTCGTACGTTGGCCTGGTCATACCAGCCCCGGGACACGCTGTGCCCAGACGGTCTGTTTGACGGACTTGTTTGCGACCTGTGCGGAAGTAGCTGGCGTCAAGTTGTCTGGGGAGATGGCGGAAGACAGTTTCTCACTCGTGCGCATGCTGCATGGTGAGTCGGTGCCTCGAGGGGCACCGGTGATTCACCATTCGGTGGCTGGGATGTTTGCGATCCGCGAAGGTCGGTGGAAAATGATCGCGGGAAACGGCTCTGGGGGCAGAGCGAAACCTCGCGGCAAGCCGTTTACCGCACCGTATCAACTTTTCGATCTGGAAACGGATCACGCAGAAACGCGCGACGTGGCGGCAAGATATCCGGAAATCGTCAAACGGCTAAGCGCACAATTGACCTCGCTGCGACAGGCAGGACGCAGTCGCCCGCTGCCTTGAACGTGTTGCCAGAGCCGCTGATTGGGCCGCCGCTGCGGCTTGTTGCACAGTGAAGTGTCACAGTGAAGTGTCACAGTTGAGTTGCACGTGATCGTTCTACCGGAAGTGCTATGACCCATCTACCAGCGAACTGGAAGTTGCAGTTTCTCAGTGACAACGCGTCACCGGTGTGTCCAGAAGCATGGGAGGCGATGGAGAAAGCGAACCGCGACGCGGCGACAACGTACACCCTTCCTTATGGTGATGATCCGATTACTGCAGAGGCGGCCCAGCGGATTGCAGACCTGTTTGAAACAGAATGCCATGTGTTTTTTGTGTTTAACGGGTCGGCTGCCAATTGCCTCGCCCTGGCAAGCATGAGCCGGTCGTACCACGGAATTCTCTGTCATCCGTCATCACATACGGAGATCGACGAAGCCAACGGCCCTGAATTCTTCACTGGTGGGGCCAAGCTGTTGAGCGTCGACGGTCCCGAAGGCAAGATCGATCCGCGCAACATCCCAGCCCGACTGGCACGAGGGGAGGGGGTTCACTCGGCCAAGATCAATGCGCTGTCGGTGGCCCAGTCGACCGAGGTGGGAACCGTGTACACACCAGAGGAGATTCGGGCGATTACGTCGCTAAGAACCGAGGTGCCGGATGCTGAATTCACGTTTCATATGGATGGAGCCAGGTTCGCCAACGCGTTAGTCGCGTTGGACGGAGTCGCTCCCAGCGAGATCACCTGGCGGGCTGGAGTTGACGTACTCAGTCTGGGAGGTACCAAGAACGGTGGTCCTGCGACGGAGGCGCTTGTGTTCTTCGACAAGCAGCTGGCGCGTGATTTTGGGTGGCGGCGGAAGCAGGCTGGTCAACTCGCGTCGAAGATGCGGTATTTGTCAGCGCCCTGGCTCGGTCTGCTGGAGGGGGGCACCTGGTTGCGTTATGCGCGGCACGCGAATCAGTGCGCGGCATCGTTGGGTGCACAACTAACGCAGATTCCTGGTGTCGCGCTGCGCTATAAAGTGGAGACCAACGCGGTGTTCGCTGATTTACCGGACGGTGTGGCAGCGGCGCTTGAGGCGGCTGGCTGGCATTTTTATCGTTCCGGTTCGGTGTGCCGTTTTATGTGCGGTTGGAACACGACGGAGCCAGCGATCGCCGCGTTAGTCGGCGAGATTCAATCGGCCGTTGAGGCGAACGCGTCATAGTGGGGTGCAAAGTGGAACGCCGCCATGGCGAGCGTGCAGTAGTGGCTGCGGAGGCCCGCAGAGCTATGCTACGGCAGATATGGTGTACATTGTGGCCCTGGCTGGAGGTGTCGTGTCGACAGCGGAGCCTTGTGGACCGTCGGGCGGACCTTGGGTAGCCGGGGTGATGCTGTGTTGGAATGCGTATGCGTGAGAAAGCGACACCGATGCAATGTCCGCATTGTAATGCCCCGATGGGTGTCGGCGTGGAAC
>CAZITS010000870.1:0-2997 GCA_964542185.1 uncultured Pirellulaceae bacterium | reverse complement strand
CGCGCACGCACATGGGCGTGGGACGCGTCGGAAATCATCTCGTTGTCGCGGGTGGGGTCCGTTGGAATCCCGTCCAGGGCTACCATTCCTCGACCGTCAAGGGCACTACCGACGTATTCGACCTGACAGCACCGCAGCTCGGCTGGCAAGCCCGTTCCTCGATTCCCGGGGTCGGGCGGGGCTGGGTGGCGTCGTCGTCCTGCCAGGATACTTTGTACCTGTTCAGCGGGCTGACATTCGACGACAAAAAAAACAGCACATGGGTCGATGCCTGCCTGAAATATGTCCCCGCAACCAACCGCTGGGTGCCGATTGCCAGGCCCCCGGTGTGGGTCTCCGGTTGGGAGGCGGCGACCTATCGCGACCGTTATATCGTGATTGTCGGCGGCTGTGTCGGCCCCACTACGAAGCCCTACTCCAATGCCAATCTATGGAACGACCTGGCCTTCGTCTACGACACCACCACCGATCGTTGGGGGAAACTGAAAGGCACCATTCCTCCCGCCGCCGTCTACAACGACTCGGGCGTGGTCATTCTTGGCGACACGATATATGTCGTCGGCGGCGAAGGTCCACGTGGCAGTCACTTCAATCATCTGGCCATCGGTCGGCTGCGACTCGATTGAGCGCGCAAAGACCGGAAAAGGGACTCCCTGCCCGGTCATTTCCCGGGGCGGGGTTCACGTTGCCGGCCTGCCTGATCCAGGACAACATGCTGCCAGTGCGGCCGGCCCACCACACTACCAGGTGATCAGGCCCCATGTCTGTGGCTTTTCCAGAACACCACCCGACCAGGAAGAGATTTCTGGCCGACCGGCAGTAAATCCGTGGCGCACGATGTCGAAACGCCATTGCTGACCTGTCGGATCTTCGACGATCCCCAGGCTCTGCAGTGGAATCTCGATGCGACACCACCACTCGGCACACCAATCGCTGGGATCGATTTTGTGAACGGATCTGACCGGAGGACTCCAGACCTTGCCGTCTGCTGTTTGACCGCGCGTCGCCCCATTCGCATTGAGTTGCAGCGAACGCCACGGTTGTCCAGGAGGCTGGAACCGGAGTTCGAGGCGATCATCGGTCCCCAGGCTCTCCACGGATCCATTGGCGCCAGCCTGCACCTGCCGGCGGAGTGTGTCACCCGACTTCCAGGAACTCACCAGGACATAGAGATTCGTCTCATCGCGAAGCAACCAGGCCAGTGACTGCCGCGCGCCATAGCGCACAGGAAACTGCAGATTCCCCGCTTCGCGGAACGGGCCGAAGACACGGGAAACTCCCGCAAAGCCAGTCGCAGCTGGTAATTCGCTGCCAGGCGGCGAGGCACAGCGGGCCACCGGCCAGGCGGGACGCGGGATCTCGCTTCCCGGAACGCCATACAGGTTCGCCCGTTCGCGAAAATCCTGTGGCGCGATCCAGTCCTCCAGGGCCACCTCAACACGATTGTTCTCCACGCAGATCTCGTCTGGCGCTGCGATCGAGACTTCGACACGTACCGAGCGAACGTCTTCGTCTATCCGCCACGGCTGTTCCACGGTGACGTAGGCAGGCATCAAGTCCTGGGGCCAGGAAAGATTACCCACCGCCTGGCTCCCAATTTGCCTGGATCCGGAGTCCGTCAGCGCGGTAAATGTGACCCTGGCAGGACCGGAATCACGGATACCGACATTGTGCAGGCGAACCCGCAGCAGCGCTGTATCACCAGAGCGTTGCAGCAGGCATTCTGTTTCGGACAATGCCAGGTCGGGCAATGGCCCGGGGAGAGGACGCGCTGTGAGTTGGCGCACTTCGACCAGCGATGTAGCTTGCGGTGGCAACGACAACTGCAGCGGTTCAAAGCGGTGCGTGAGATGAAATGGCGCGCACCGCTGTGTGGCGATCCGCACGTCGTAGACGCCTGTGTCCAATTCAAGGGGTCGCATCGTGACAGTACGCGGTTGCGCATCGAAATTGTGGAGCAGGATCTTGAGATGGCGGTGGTCTGCCTCCAACACCAACGGTACTACCTGTAACTCGACATTTTCCCAGCTGACCGCCGAATCCGGATAGTAGGCCTGCATACTGCCCCATCCCCCGGTGTACATGTTCATCAAGACGGAGGAAGGTTTTGCCTGCAGGGGCACGCGATCAGTGGAAATGACCTCCTGGGTGTTCATCTCCCACGTGGCAGCGTGAAACGCAGAAATCTCCCGTAACTCTTTCACCAGCGGAGCCAGGTCAGTGGGCGCCTGCCAGCCGTCGCGGATGCGTTTCCAGGTGCTCCACATCTTTTCTGCGGTGTACTCTTTGCGCAAGATCCAGCCGTCAGAACCCTCGGGGCCATAGGGGGCGTCCTGGTGTGCCTGTTTCCACTTTACAATCCGTCGCAAGGGCTCCACGTAGCGCGGCGCATCGAAGAGTTTGGCATTGGCGATCAGCTGCCCCATGAGGTGCTTCGTCGACCAGCTTCCGCTGGCAAAATCATATCCCGGGTAGCCCGCGATGCGATACCACTTGCCGGACATCCCACCCACCTGGTCCGATTCATAGACGACTTCCGAAGGAATGAAGCCAGCCGGTTTTCCCTGCATCTCGGCCAGGCTGTGATCAACCCAGGCGTCCCCCCACTCACGGCACCACTGCATCACCCGTGGGTGCTGGGCATACCACATGACGTAGATTCCCGGCTTGGTGTACCTGCCATTCTCAGGCACGTCGCAATGGTAAAGGCGTCGTGGATGGAGCAGATCGTGGGAGAAATAGTAGGCCTTGAAATGCCGGTGCCCGGCTGCATTGACGCCGGTCAGCAAATCCATATTACGGATCACCTGCATATTGCGTTCGATGTAGCGCGGATCACCGTAACGTGCCAGCATCATTTGCGGCTGGGAGAAGGACATCCACTCCGCCCCGTGCTCAACATCGACCAGGTGCCAGTGCTTGGGTGTGCCGGCGTAGTAACCGTTGGCGACGTCCGGACAGTGCCAGATGGTGTCGGCGATCCTGGCGAGCGACCGG
>CAZITS010000869.1:0-2997 GCA_964542185.1 uncultured Pirellulaceae bacterium | reverse complement strand
AGGCCGATCAGACACGCCGCTGAGCAGAGTGAAACCCGTAAAAATAGCCAGCAGATGTAGCGGTCGATCAACGACATGACGACGTCCTTTTCGTCGATTTGGGGTCACCGGTGTGGCCTTGGCCACATCAGGTGCTGCAGTTTCCCGGATTGTTGGAGGCGTGTCTATGGCATGCCACGATCGCTGCTAGCATTGGACCGCGAAACTCGACCAGCCTATTTCCACTGCAGTTCCCCAGGCGAATTAATGCACGACGTCCTGGCAAAGCCACGGCTGCCAGCAGTCCTTGGAACTGTGAAGGGCACACCGGTTTGTACACGAAAGTATGTCGAATAGTTGATCCCGTGGCGGTGCACGCCGTGCTGGGGTGCGACCGGTTCCGCTGCCAGGGGCAGTTGAAATCTCCGAGTCGCACCCTTAGAAAGAGTGTCCTTTTGTTCCGCGTCCGTTTGTCGCATCCAGTTCGCGAGGTTAGGCAGGTGACCAGGTACTCCGTTGTTGCAGATTGGGGGAAACTCCCCTCAGGTTGGTCCTATTACGAAGCGACCAGCGTCGCCGTTGATTCCCAGGACCGTGTCTATGTTTTCAATCGTGGTGAGCATCCGGTCATTGTGTTTGACCGCGAGGGGAATTTTATCGGCAGTTGGGGAGAGGGAGAGTTTCAGCGACCGCACGGCATCTGGATCGATAAAGAAGATCATCTTTATCTCTCTGATGATCAGGATCACACGGTCAAGAAGTTCACGACTGAGGGCACCCACTTGATGACGTTGGGGGAAAGCGGAAAGCCCAGCGACACAGGATGCGATTCAACGGATTATCGTCAAATAAAGAGGCCAGGAGGCCCCTTTAACCAGCCCACGAATGTGGCGACAGCCAGCGACGGGACGATCTTTGTCAGTGATGGCTATGGAAACTGTCGTGTCCACAAGTACTCACCGCAGGGAGAGTACTTGCTTTCCTGGGGTACGCCTGGTTCGGGTCCCGGAGAATTTTACTTGCCACACGGCATCGCGGTTGACGGACAGGATCGTGTGTTCGTGGCAGATCGTGAAAACAGTCGTTTGCAGATCTTCTCAGCCACAGGTGAATTTCTCGATGAATGGACAGATGTAGTACGGCCAACACAGGTCTACTTTGATCAGCAAGACAATCTCTATGTTTCTGAGTTAGGGAAACGCTCCGGTCTCTATCCCTGGATGGAAGCCGATTTAAGTGAAACAGGAGGACGCGTCAGCGTTTTTTCAATTGAAGGGCAATTGCTCGACCGATTCGGAGGTGGTGAAGATCCGATGCAAGCAGGTGATTTTTATACGCCGCATGATATCTGGGTCGATTCTCAAGGGAGTATATACGTGGCCGAGGTGACGATGTCGGGCGGGGGAAATCGTGGCCTGATCTCACCAGATTGTGTCTCTCTGCAGAAATTCACCGGTAGTGGATAGCTGACAAAGTAGTGGATAGCTGACAAAACAGGGTAGGTGACAAAACAGGGTAGGTGACCAACGAAATACGCCTTCCGTTCGTTTGCAGTGTCTGTCGGAATATCAGGAAGCGTTATGTGGTTTTTAATCTGTGCGGTCAGCGGAAGGGCCGGCAGTCGCAATAGTAGCTTTGCTTAAGGAGCGTTCATGCCTACAGTTCTTATAACACCAGAACGTCTGAGGGATCAGCCGGGTCCACATCTTGATTTATTGCGCGACGCAGGATTTGATGTGCAGTTTCCAGGGAACCCACTTCTCGCCCGAGGATTGTGTTCGGATGAGGAGACCATTCAAGAACTGACGAACATCGATGCCACACTCGCTAGTACCGAGAATTACAACCAAACTGTGCTGTCAGCACTTCCCGGATTGAAAGTGATCGCGCGGACTGGTGTAGGCTACGATCGAGTGGATGTGCCCTTTGCAACAGAACGCCGTGTAGCGGTTTGCATTACTCCCAACTCCAACCATGAAGCGGTTGCTGAGGTGGCGTTGGGACTGATGTTCGCTACTTCGAAGGCGGTTGTGCAAAATGACAAGCGGGTTCGTGCCGGGGAGTGGCCTCGCGATATCCTCATGCCGATTCGTGGCCGTACATTGGGTATTTTCGGGTTAGGGAGAATTGGCAGAAGTACGGCGATTCGAGCGCAGGCGCTGGGGATGCGCGTGATTGCTACTGAGCAGTTTCCTGACACCGCATTTGTTTCCGAGCACGGCATTGAACTGGTGGAATTCGATCAGTTGCTGGAGAGCAGTGACTATGTGACCATCCACGCACCACTGACGGACGAAACACGTGGCTTGTTCAATCGCGACGTGTTTCGCAAGATGAAATCCGGTAGCGTACTGATTAATACTGCCCGTGGTCCACTTGTGGTCGAGAAGGATCTCTGTGAATTCCTCCAGTCAGGCCACTTGCGCGCGGCCGGGCTCGATGTTTTTGAACGTGAGCCGCCAGAAGCTGACAATCCGCTGTTCGCATTGGACAACGTAGTTCTAAGCCCCCATTTAGCGGGTGCCGACGAGACATCGTCCGTCGCGATGAGCGTCGAGGCCGCGGACAACATTGTCAAGCTCTCAAAGCACGAGTGGCCTGTGGGTGCGGTTATCAATCATGTTCTCCAAGACAATTGGTCCTGGGAACGCTAAGTTCCGGAAGGCGGAACTGCAGATACGGAGGAGACCCGCATCAGCGGTGGTTTGCCAAACGCCTGGGAGCCAAATCAGGCTGCGCGACAAGCTTCGTTGTGCGTTTTTCCCTTTCTCGATTTTCAGGAAATACATCATGGTATTATCTGATCGTGACGCACAGAGATTGTTGGGCGATGCCTTGCAGTCGATCGACGAATATTATGAGCAGCGAGGCATCTTTCAGGGAAAGTTTGGCTTTGGTGAACGCCCCGCGATTGTTGTCGTTGATTTTGCTTATGGGTGGACAGATTCATCCTATGCCGGTGGCTCAGACAGATTGGATCTTCCCGTGGAGAAAACGGCTGAGTTGCTGGCGGCCGGG
>CAZITS010000868.1:0-3005 GCA_964542185.1 uncultured Pirellulaceae bacterium | reverse complement strand
TGGCGCTGCGCTGGTGATGTCCGACTTCCTGCTGGAAATGTTGCTCGGCGCCGCGGAAGAGGTCATCGACATGGCCACACACAATGAGCCTCAGAAACCGTTCGAGGCAGAGACCTTCACCGCACCGATCTGCTCGAAGACTCTGCGCGGCGACAGCCTTGGCAAGTATCAGCGTGACAAGGGCGATCCCTACGACGAAGTATTTCAACGTTGGGACCGCTACAACCGCATTGGTCCAGACAAGTACATCGGCGGGATTCGTCGGCCGGCCCGCTACCGGATCACGGTCGAGTTGTCTGCCCACAATCCACACAAGGGCGCCTGGTCGAACTGGACTGTCCGCGAAGGACACCTGGTTCACGAAGGTCGTACCAGCCAGGAGGTGCCATTCGAGGTCGGCCTCTATGTGCAGCGGTTCGAGCACCAACGCGGGCCGCGACACCATCAGGTGACCCGCTGGACTCTGCCCGCCGACGGCCAGACGCGAACCTTCTCCTCTGAGACCTGGATCGACGAACCGTGGAGTGCCTGGATCGGCTGGGAGAACGGACCCTGGTTCCGGCACAATGCGTTCCACGTCCTGCTCGAACAGTGGTACCCGGAGGAGTACGCCAAGATTGACCGCAAACAGAAGGGATTCAAGAAACAGGTTGCGGACGCGCTGTTCAGGAAAGGATATCTCGGGCCGACCCTGCGCGTGCACAGCTTCCGAATCGAGCCAGTCCCCAGTGAGTGGCCGCCGAAGAGTCACACTGCGCTTTATGGGAATGGCCCGATCAAAGATGCGAATTTGCAAAAACTGTTCCAGGCCTTCGCCCAGCGGGCTTACCGACGACCAGTCGACCTGCAGGAAGTCGAGCCTTTTGTCGCTCTGGCAGCGCAGTTGGCGGCCGATGGAAATTCGCATCAAGTGGCGATGAAGGGCGTTTACGCCGCGATGCTCTGCTCGCCCGACTTTCTGTATCTGCGACCGAAACCGGGCAAACTCGACGACTTCGATCTCGCTTCACGACTGAGCTATTTCCTCTGGTCATCGATGCCTGACAAAACGTTGCTGAAGCTCGCCCACGCCGGAAAACTATCGGATGCCGCGGAGTTACAACGACAGGTCGAGCGGATGCTGAACGACGCGAAGGCGGGAGCCTTCGTCCACCATTTCCCACAGCGTTGGCTAAGACTATACAAGCTGGGCCGCATGGAGCCCGATAAACGCGGCCCCTATGGACACTACTTTCGGGTCAAGGACGATCTCGTGCCTCAGGTCGTCGCTTTTTTCCGGGATATCCTTGAGCGCAATGGCCCGATCCGCGACTTCATCGATTCTGATTACACGTTCCTGAACAACCGCCTCGGTGAGCTCATCTACAAGCAGAAGGTAGTGGGCGAGCACTTACGCAAGGTCAGGTTGGCGGACCAGCGACGTGGGGGGATTCTGACCATGCCGGCAGTGATGACCGTCACCGCCAACGGGGTGGACACTTCACCGGTTGTTCGGGGAGTGTACGTTCTGGAAACCATTCTTGGCACGCCTCCGCCACCACCTCCACCCGATATCGAGCCGCTTTCGCCCGATCTGCGGGGGGCAAAGACGATCAAGGAGCAGTTGATGCTCCACCGTAATCAGGAAGCCTGCAATAGCTGTCACCGAAAGATTGACCCCATGGGCTCCGTGTTGGAAAGCTTCGACCCAATCGGGCGTTGGCGAGACCACTATCCCAAGGTCGACAAGAAGGCGAAACAGTCGCCGCTGATCGACACGACCGCGATTCTGTCGAACGGGCGCAAGGTGAATAATCTAATTGAGTTCAAAGCCATGTTGCTAGAGCGCGAATCGCACGTGGCGCGGTGCCTCATTGAAAAGATGTTGACCTATGCGACAGGTCGCTTGCTTGAAACCGGCGACCGGGGCGAAGTGGACAGGATTGCGAATGATTTAAAAGAGGGCGGGAATCGCCTGCGTGATCTGATCCACCTCGTCGTTCAGAGTGAACTGTTCTTGAACAAGTAATTTGTTTCGGCCGCCGGTGCAGGTCCGTCCCTGGGCCACAGGTGGCATTCGTACGTCAGGAAAACGTCTCATGCTCTTCTATGACGATCTAGCAGAATTCATCGCCAAACAGAGTGAAAAGCTCCAGGGTTTGGAAAACGCAAATATTCCCGAAGTGGGCGTCATACTCGATGTCCTCGGGCCCAATGACAATCAGGACAGGGAAGCCAATCCTGGGCGTCATTTGGTTACCCAGCAGGTTGATCGGCTGGCGATTGACTGCTCCGGCATTGAAGGCGATCGGCACCGGGGTCTCACAAGGCTTTCGACCGGCCGGGAAACGCTGTACAAGAGAAAGGGTTCGACGATCGTCAATCGCCGACAAATACTGGCCGTTTCACCCTACGAGTGTGAATTGTTGAGCGAGCGTCTCCACGTGGAGATCACCCCCCAACTTCTTGGCGCGAACCTTGTCATCGGTCGCAACGATGGGGCCGACTATTGCATTTCCGACGTGCCGCTCTACACGCATTTTGTCGTTGCCGCTGCAGACGCCGCTGCGCCACCGCAACCTCCCGTTGCGACGCTGGTGCAATATCTGCAGCAAAAGGGATGTAGCCTTGCCGGCCGCGCGATTGCGAAAAAGCATGAAGACGAGGAACTGACACACCAGTTTGTTGCCCATGCGGAGCATCATCGCGGGGTTCTGTGCAGCGTGGAATATCCGGTTGATTCGATTGCGTTCCTGGAACGCGGACAGCAGGTGTTTTTCAAGTTCCCTATGGGCTGTTGTTATTAGGGCCACATTTTCCACGGAGCTTCCATCAGGTCACGAATCGCTGGAGCCACGGGCGCCGATCCGGAGAAGAAAAGGGGGACGCAGCTCCCTGTCCGCGGGGCCTTTCGGGTGGCCGCAGGTGTGTTCAAGTTACAGCCGTGCCGCCGACTGCGCCACGAACGAACCGTACCCGTGCGGTGTCCGTTTTCAGAAGGCATACCGCAAGGCAGGCTTCGGAAG
>CAZITS010000867.1:0-3005 GCA_964542185.1 uncultured Pirellulaceae bacterium | reverse complement strand
TGTTCTGGTATGCTGCATGCCCCCTGGGTCGGAACCGCCCGTGATTTCCAGTTGCGAATTGCCAACCACACTACGACTTAAGGATGAACAGGAATGATGCGATTTGCCTTGCCCGTGACGCTTGTTGTCTTGCTTGTCTCTTTGGCGTTCTCTGGAGACGCAAAGGAAGACGCGGCGAAGTTGGAGAAGAGGTATCAGCAGTTACTGAAAAGTCGTCCTGGGCTGCGCCAGAAGGTGGAGAGTGGCGAAGTAACGAAAGAACAAATAATTACCCGCTTGAAGACGGCCGAGACACGCAGACCGGCAGGTTCGCCGAAGGGTGACACGAAAGGTCAGGACCGGCGTTATCGCAATCGTCGACGAACCGAAGTCAAGGATCCGGCAGGCTACCAGACAAAAGGCAAGCAAATCTTTTCCGGTCCACAAAAGGGAGAAAAACTGCCGGCTCTCAAAGTGACCAGCCTCTTTGGAGACACCCAAGGCGAAACATTCGATCCCATCAAACGGGCAGGAAAACGGCCCCAGATTCTGTTCTTCCAGGACGCCATCTTCGGTGAAGTTCCCTGCTTGTTCCAATTTGCGGACGCCATTCGCCAGGTGAATGAAAAAGCGGACCAGGAACTCCAGGTCGCGTGCATCTTCTTGGCGGACGACGTGAATACAATCACGAGCCGGTATGCTGGAGTATTCGCCGGCCTTCGTGAACGTGGTGTCAATGTGATCGCGGTTGCCCCGGGTGGCCGAACTGGTCCCGGAAGTTACGGGCTGAATCGCAACATCGCTCAGACGATTCTTGTTGCCAAAGATGGCAAAGTGACGTGGAACTTTGTTTCTGAACAGGGGCTGCTGTTCGCCGACCCGCACATCTTGGGAGCGGTGGCGGAAGCGGTGGGAAAGAAACGTGCAACGGTAGCCGCCTGGCTGAACGCAGCGGGCGCCGACGACCGGGCACCAGCCAACAAGGAACTTGCGCGTCGCCAAAGGGCATTGCGGACTAAACTCGGAAAGTTTGTCGAAGCGGGAAAACTGACTCGCAGGGAGGCTGGAGAGTTGTATCGCGCCGCCTTCGACGGCGGTACGGATCGCCGCAGCAGGTAAGGTCTTCCGGCACGCCGGTCACTTGGCTGAAGTGGTGGTGCGCAGGGGTGGTCTTGGATGTCCATGAATCTCCCAGGACTCCTATCTGTTTGATTGTGCTGCGCAGGCGTTGCGACGGCTTTTGCCGATGCGTCCGTCCGCCGTGTCGACTTTTGAAATGAGCCGATTCCTGTCTTCACGAAACACGGTTGCAACGCCGGGGCATGTCACGGCGCCGCGATCGGACGTGATGGAGTCGGGTTGCCGCTATACGGCGGGGATGTGGAAGCGAATTACGGCGCCAACGTTCGTCTGGTTGGCGGTCGTCCAGTTCTTTTGTCCGCACCGACCCGCAGCCTGATTGTCTTGAAACCCACCGAATTCGTCGAACACGTTGGGGAACGGTGTTGTCGCAGAAAAGCGAGACCCTCAAGTTGCTGCCCGACTGGGTGCGTCAAGATGCGGCGCTGGCGCCGACACGCCACTTGACACGCGTTGAGAGCTTGCCGAAACGGCATGTCGCTCGTCCGCTAAAGAACACCAGGGGCGCGTCTCACGCTTTCGACATACCCTGAAGATTATCCTGTAAAGCAGCATTGAATGAACCTCAGCGATTCTCCGCCGCGAACGTTTCCTGATAACTTATCCTGATCGTCCGCAGTGCGGACAGCCATCGGCCCGCCCATTCAGCGATTGGGGAATTTCAGGGACAACGGGTTAGTGCTACTCTGCGCTCTTCGATTTGAAAAACGATAAAGGGGTTCATGTGAGTGTCTACGAAGTAGCCCGGAATGTGTTTGGAGTGGTGAAAAGTTTCCGGAGGATGAGACATATTCATCAAGAGTTTCGGTTTACACGGACAAGAAACAAGGTAGTGAAACAACATACTACGATGATTCGTGAGGCCGCTCGAACATCGCCTTGTTTACTGTCTCTGGGGCGAGATGGTGCGCATATGACGAAAGCCTTTCTCGGTCATTACAACAGTCTTGGTTTCAAGTCATTTGTTTTCTTGGACAATAATTCCCAGGATGGGTGTGTGTCGCATTTGATTGATGAGGCCGCCGCGTTGGGTTGTGACATCTCCATTTATCAATGCAATCTAAGTTACAAGCGTTATAAGTATGCGATGAAAAACTTTCTGATCGCAGCAGTTCCAGTTGGAGCGTGGGCGTTTTATGCGGATAACGATGAGTTCCTGGTGCTGCCTGATGGCCTGAACGATGTCGGCCAGATAATCACATATCTGGAAGAGAAAGGGTATGACACCCTGCAGTTTCATTTGCTTGATATGTTTTCCGGTAAGCCGCTTCATGCGCTGCCTGACGAGACGGCCTGGTCTTCATCCGATCTGGAACGACATTACCGTTACTTTGATATATCAGCCCTCAAGTCGAACCGTACCAACCGCGGGGCCTATTTGCAGCATCATGGAGGCGTTCGGTTCAAGCATTTCGGCGTTATGCCATCGATCACTAAGGCCACATTTTTCAAGAAAACCGGGGAGACGAATTTACGGAGTTCGCATCACTTTTTACAGACATGGACATCGCGGCCGAGGAAACTGGCAGATTCCACTTTGTTCGTGAAGCATTATAAATTTAATTCACGCTATGCCGTCGGATTGGAGCAAGCTGTTCGAGAAAATAGTTATTACGACAACAGTCGGGAGTGTCGTGCGGCCTTCGAGTGTCTAACGAAGGACGCTTTCTATGCCCTGGAAACAGAGGCGGCGGTCGTGTATCAGAACTGTGAACAGCTTCGAGCTTGTGACTTTATTACGTTCTCAGAAGACTTTCAAACTTATCTTCAACGTATCAAGTGAGATTCTTTCTTCAGATCGTGAAGGTCTTTTCCAGTTGATCGGCAACAAGATGGATGCGCTGCCCAGCGAGACAATGTCCACGGTCAAGGGCAAGCAGTTCCTG
>CAZITS010000866.1:0-3011 GCA_964542185.1 uncultured Pirellulaceae bacterium | reverse complement strand
CATGAAACGTCTGCTGGGTCTGCTGCTGGTGATGGGGATGGTCGGGTGTGGGGTTGCTGAGTTGGAGAAACTTAGCGCCAAGATCAGCCCGGATGGACTGGGGCGCATTACTGTCACCCTCGAGAACACCCGAGTCTCCGACGCGGAGCTCGTGCATCTCAAAGGGCCTACCGAACTTAAAGCTCTCACCCTCACTCGCACCAAGGTCACCGACGCAGGACTCCCTCAAACATGATGAAAACCATTCCCTTCGCTATCTGTTTTGCTCTCACGTGCCTGGCGAGCGCTCAGGATGCGATTGACGACTCGGAACTTAACACGGCCGCTGATCTTTTGCGTGGTTTTAGCAACGAGGAACTGGTCGCGGCGCAACGGGCGATTCCGGCCCGGCGCGAACCGCCGTTAGGGTTGGCTCAACCTCGGATGATAAAGGCGACGGGGCATGTCTACGAAGACAGCAATGCAAACGGGCGACGTGATGCGAACGAGCCCGCGCTGCCTGACGTGATGGTCAGTGATGGCGAAAGGGTATTACGTACTAGCGGCGACGGGGCCTACCACTTTGAAATGCGGATGGACGAGAATCCGCACTATCGCTTCGTTGTCGCCACGCGACCAACCGGATATAGGCCGACGGGTGAGTACTTTCTGCGCATTCCGTTCGCCGAGGACCGCACTGAATACTCGCGCGATTTTGGATTTATTCACGACGAATCTTCCGAACAACGCAACTTCTGGTTCATCACCGCCAGCGACAGCCAGTTCACCTCAACCGGAGAGATGATTCCGACGGCGAAGGATTATGCCCAAATCACGTCCACGCCACGGTCGTTGACATTAGGCCGGCCTGCGTTTCTGGCAACGGCCGGCGATCTGACGATGAATGGCTCGCAGTTTGAGTGGGATATGTACGATTACATTCGCCGCTCGTCAAAAATTCCTGTTTATGAAGGGTTTGGCGGGCATGACGGGAACTGTCTCGATCCACGCTGCACAGTGAACTTTGAACAACGCATTGGTCCGCCCTACTACTCCTGGGATTACGGCGGTGTGCATTTCATTCAAATCGTTACGGAAACGGGATACCTCAAGCCGCAAGCTCGGTTGCGCCAAAGCGATTGGATGCAAGCGGACCTCAAGACGCTTCCGCCGAAGATGCCGGTGATCGCAATTTCGCACTATCCGCTGGACGCCGCCTGGTTCGATCAGAGAAAGGCAGAAGGGATCAACGTGATCGCTCAAATCGGCGCACACTGGCACGTCGTGATGGCCGGAAGTCGTGGCGGCGTTCCCGTGCTGAACAGTGCCCCCGCGCGTGGCCGCGATTGGGGAGCGTATTCGCGCACCTACCGTTGGGTATTCGTCTCACCGGAAGGCGTTCGTTCGCAACTTCGCGTGGCTGGGCAATACAAGCGCCTGCGAGTGGTCGCACCTGGCCCACACACGGCGACAGGACGACAACCGTTGATCGTGATCGCTTATGACACGTCATTGCTGGTAAAGTCCGTCACTTGCAGCTGGACTTCGCCGGATGGCAAAGTGACGAAAACCCAGCTGCAGCAGCAGGGCGACTGGTCGTGGCATGGTGCATGGACCCCGGGAAAAGAAGGCAAATGGAAATGCGACCTGAGAGCAACTGACGTCACGGGTGCGTTGTGGAAGCGAACCCAAACGATCGAGGTGGGGCACCGGACTCGTCGAAGTTCGGACAAGATCGACGATGCGGTTGAGTTTCCGCATGTGCTTGCCGGTGAGCCTCCTCGCAACATCGCGGAGGGTCCGTCGCCACCTTTGTTTCCGTTGTGGGTAACGCACACGGGAAGCATCCATGTGCTACACAATGCACCCGTTGCAGCTGGCGGGAAGGTCTTTGTATCCGTTGGGAACCCCAACGCCGGCGCGCCCGGCGCGGGCGTTTTGTGTCTGGATGCTGAGACCGGCGAACAGATTTGGAGAGCTGACTCACCGCACGGTGATATTCGCAGTCCCGTCTCCGTTCACAACAACACCGTGTACGCCATCACTGGTGAGGGTTGGGTTGCTGCCTACAACGCTGAAACGGGGCGGTCGTTGTGGAGCAAGCCCATGCATCCGAACTACCAGAAAGGTCGTCCGCTGGCAATCAATAACACACCGCCCGCCGCAACACGACATGGGCTGCTGGTCAGCGACTGGCAAAAGCCGCAGCGTCTGCTGGACTTCGCGACAGGTAAAGAGTTGGCGCAACTGAGGGGCGACGTCGGTTACTATGCTTCCTTCGCAACCGTCTTCGACGACATCATGTACAGCGTCCGCCGCGGCGGCGGCAACGCAATTCACTTGCCCGACGGCAAAGAACTCTACAAGTTCGAAGAGCCCGCCCGATCAACTTCCGCGCCGATCGTTGCGGATGGCAAATTGATTTACAACCGTTCGGGTGGCATCTCAGTTCGCGATGTGTCGACCGGCGACTTGATTTGGCAGAAGGGCACGGCGAACGCCGGTTATCAAAACGCGATTCCCGTTGTATGGGGTGATCAAGTTTTAGTAAACGGCACCAACTTGCAGATCTTTGCCCTCAACACAGGAGAGGCTCGCCAGACGGTCATCTGTGCGCAGGAGGCTGGCCGCTTTCTCCGCTCACGCCGCCAGGCGATGGCCGGCAGTTCAACGCCTATCGTCGCTGGCGACATCGCCTTCTTTGGCCACGACGACACATCGATCCGCGCCATCAACCGTGCGGGCCAAGTGGTCTGGGAACATCGACTCGGCACACCCATTAAGACTGCTCCAGCAGCCTCCGGCAACAAGCTGTTCGTCCACGACTACGCCGGGAACCTGTGGTGCTTTGCCGGAAGTGACTTCAGCCATACTCCATGAGAGTGAAGATGCCGCCTGCGGAGCAGCGACCGTAGCTGCCGGAGGACGAGGAGGCTGAAGCGCGGAGCGATTTGTCGATCGTCGTGTTCTCCTTTCTCCCCCCGCCGCCCCTCCTGCCGCCGGTGCGGGTCCGGTTGCTGGCCACACGCTGT
>CAZITS010000865.1:0-3012 GCA_964542185.1 uncultured Pirellulaceae bacterium | reverse complement strand
AGAAACTCACTGAGGGCCGTTATCCAGGGTCAAGTTCCAGTTTTCAGCGGCGGTCAGTGCTTTGTGATCTGTCAGATTGTATTGCAATGGGGTGACTGTGACGCAGCCTTGTTGCAGGGCTAACAGGTCTGTTTCCTGATCCGCATCCTGGGGTGGCGGATCGGTGGTCGCCCAGAAGTAATCGCGCCCTTTGGGGTCTTGCCGTTTGATGAATTGATCGCCGTAGCGGGACGGACTCATCGGCACGACGCGAATGGTTGCCGCCTGCGCTAGCGCGGCCGTGGGGATGTTCACATTAAACAACCGTTGGTCCACGGTTGCTTGATCAACCAGTTGTTTGATGATTTTCCTGGCCAATCCAGCCGCCGTTTCGAATGCCGGCTGCGCCGCCTGTTCCAGGGAAACAGCAATACTTCGGATTCCGAATGTGGAACCTTCAATGGCAGCGGCTACTGTGCCTGAATAGAGCACATTAATCCCCGCATTCAGTCCGCCGTTGATGCCACTGACAATCAACTGAGGCCGCTGCCGACAGCATTCAAACAGGCCGATCTTGACGCAATCTGCAGGGGTTCCATCCACGGTCCAGGCCGGGCAGCCGGATGCCCGTTCGACAGGGGTACACACCAACGGCCGGAGAAAGGTGATCGACTGGCTCACACCGCTTTGTTCCTGGCTCGGCGCCACCACTGTGACATCGCCCAGCTGGCGAAGTTCGTGTTCCAACGCCGCCAGGCCCGGGGCATAAATGCCATCGTCGTTGGTGAGCAGAATTTGCACAAGCCACAGGAGGGTCAGGCCGATTGATCGTGTCAGCGGTGCTCATGGTATCGTCTCAGGCATTGTTTTTCAACGCGCCGCTGGCTCCCGGCAAACACCCGAACCTTAAAATTTGCAAGGAGTTGTGGCGCACAGTGGCGGCTAAGAGGGGTGTGACTGTGCACAGTTTTCTGGCGTTGGCAGCTGCCGCGAGGCGTTCCCGCTTGCGGTGCGCGGGCGGGTGGCACTGTGCGAGTGGCGCTCGCGGTTGTCAGGTGGTTCGAGAGCTCCGTATAATTGAGCCACCCGCCGGCCGTCGATTGGTGACCGGGACGTGCGGTGGGTGCCCGATGGCTATTTCATACTCCGCCCTCAGTCCGGGCGGTTTTTTGTTTTCTGGTCTCGCGCAGGGATGTCGCCGATGCCGACGCTTGCCGATCCGTTGTCCGCCCAGCAATCCAGTCTCGCAGAGGAACGCGTACTGGTACTCGATTTCGGTTCGCAATACGCCCAGCTGATTGCTCGACGGGTACGTGAACAGAACGTCTACTGTGAGATTGTCCGTCACGATATTGGCTTGGAACAAATTCGCCGCCGTGCGCCCCGCGGACTGATTCTCTCTGGTGGCCCAGCTAGTGTCTACGAAGAAGGGGCCCCGCGTTGCCATGCGGACATTTTCCGTATGGGAATTCCGGTCCTTGGTATTTGCTATGGTATGCAACTGGCATGCGAAGCGTTGGGAGGACACGTCGATCGTGTTCCTGCGCGGGAGTATGGTCGAGCCCATGTTTCTGTCTCCACCCAGGACGGATTGTTCGCGGGGATTCCAGAGCAGACAGAGGTTTGGATGAGTCATGGCGACCAGGTGTCGCGTGTTTCGGAGGAGTTCTTGTCACTGGCGCGGACGACGACGTGTCCGATTGCCGCGGTGCGTCACCGCGAGCTGCCTGTTTACGGATTGCAATTCCATCCGGAAGTGACCCATACGCCACTCGGTGGGACCCTGTTGGCAAATTTCTTGATCTCAGTTTGCGGTTGTCATGGGCAGTGGCGGATGGGGGATTTTGCCCGCGAGACGATCGAGCGTTTACGGCATCAGGTCGGTTCCCGGCGGGTGTTGTGCGGGTTGTCCGGCGGTGTTGATTCGGCAGTAACCGCAGCGCTTTTGTTTCGAGCAATCGGTCCACAGCTGGCCTGTATCCTGGTGGACAATGGGTTGCTTCGGAAAGGTGAAAGCGAATCCGTGATTCGAGAGTTCACCGAGCACTTTCAAACCGACTTGCGCGTCGTTCGTGCCGAAACTCGTTTCCTGGATACGTTGGCAGGAATTACTGAACCGCAAGAAAAACGTCGACGTATCGGCCACATGTTTATCGATTGTTTCAAGGATGCAGCCAAAGAGATTGAGGATGGCACGTTCTTGGCCCAGGGTACCCTCTACCCGGACGTGATTGAAAGTGGCGCGGCACCGGACGGCCCGGCAGCTACGATCAAACTTCATCACAATGTGGGTGGCTTGCCGGAGGAGCTTGGTTTTGAACTGATCGAACCCCTCCGCGATCTGTTCAAGGACGAAGTGCGTCGGCTTGGCTTGGAGCTTGGTTTGCCCGAGGAGCTTGTTTGGCGCCATCCGTTTCCTGGACCGGGCCTTGCCGTTCGCTGTTTGGGCGATGTCAATCGTCAACGCCTCGATATTCTGCGGGAAGCCGATGCGATCCTGATCGACGAGATCAAGGCTGCTGGGCTGTATCGCGAGACTTCGCAGACGTTTGCTGTATTGCTTCCCGTGCAGAGTGTGGGAGTGATGGGCGATGGCCGGACGTACGAGCAAACGATCGCCGTCCGCAGTGTCGACACCGACGACTTCATGACAGCCGATTGGAGTCGTCTTCCCTATGAACTGCTGGCCCAGATCTCAACGCGGATCATCAACGAGGTACAGGGAATCAACCGGGTCTGCTACGACATCAGCAGTAAACCGCCAGCAACCATCGAGTGGGAGTGAGTGCTGGCAGCTGGGCTACCGCAAAGTGGTGGGGGCGCCCGGCCGCGACGTACCCACGATACTGATGTCCCGCGCGGGTGCGGGACCCTGGTGGCAGCGCCAGTTGGGAACGTTTATGCCGATCGTGCAGGATGCTGGGTCCGTCGGGAGTCTCTCTGGGCCGTACGCTGGTCATTCGGCGGGCAGTTCAGCTAGGCCCTGTCCCCTTTCCACAACCGTGGCAGGTGCTTTTCAGCATCGCGCAGCAG
>CAZITS010000864.1:0-3012 GCA_964542185.1 uncultured Pirellulaceae bacterium | reverse complement strand
CCCCATAGCTCGACTTGAGGAACGACTCCTTCCTGGCGACCGGCTTCCAACAGTGCGCGATAACGAGCAGCGGCGTCAGAGAGTTTCAGGTCGGATTGTTTCGTGGCGCCGGCGGGTGGTGCGGCAATGCGTGTGCCGCCAATCTGGCGGAGATTGGCCATGTCTCGTTGCGCCTGTTCGAGGCCGGCCTGACGTTGTTTCGGGTCGTCCACAATCCACGTGGCGAATCCGATAGCGCTTTCCACAGTGAGATTAAGATCCTCGATCTGCTTTTTGAGTTCCGGCAGACTCCCGCCTTCCGCAAGGTATTTGTCGAGATCACGCAGCCAGATTTCAATTCCGCTATAACCCGCGGTCGCAGCGATGCGTATTTGGTCTGTCAGCGGCACTTTTTGGCCTTGGATTGTGCTGGTGTTGAGACAATAGCCGAATGGGTGTTCAGGTGTTGCGGGGCCTTTCGCAGCGAGGTGCTCGCGGGTCATCGCGGCGGTAGCAGTCGTCGCACCGGCGACCTTCAGCAGATGTCGACGCGTCAAAGGTGAATGCATGCTAGTGTCCTTTGTAGTGGCGGAATCGGGCTATTGTCGGAGAGGGGTACCAAGAATGCAAATGCACAGCCATAAACGCACTTGTCTGGTTTATGCGGGCTTCCTATACTCCCTGCGATTTGCCCAAAATCGCTCTGCTGGTGAACGTCGATCGGGCATGGCTGTGTGGGAGCCGAATGATGAAGAAAGTAGTGATTGCGTTACTGGTCAGTTGTTTTCTCGCTAACGGGGTTGCGGATGCACAAACGGCCAGCGAAAGTCCAGGCAATGCCGCCGCGGTCGGGGATGACCAGGTTTTACCTCGTTCAGAGGGACAGGTTTTCAGGCGGTACGATTTGCGGCCATACACGGGGAGGATTGACTCAAACCTGACGCCCCAGCAGGCGGTGATCGATTGGATTCTTCGAGAGACCGGAACTGCGACATGGTTTAACGAACCGCTAGGTTTTTTTAGCGCCAGTCGAGAAACACTCACGGTTTATCACACACCGGCGGTGCAACGCGTGGTGTCCGAATTGGTCGATCGTTTGGTGCATGGCGTTACCGAAGAGGTGGTTCTTGATGTCCGGCTTGCGCGAATTACCAGCCCTAGTTGGCGCGTACGAGCACAGCCCATGATGCGTCCTGTGTCCGTATCCCAGCCAGGTGTCGAAGCTTGGATTGTCTCCCGTGAGAATGCTACTGTGCTGTACAACACAGTGGCACGTCGGGCCGATTTTCGCGAGTCCATTTCACGGTCCTTGACCCTGGAGAATGGCCAGACGCATACATTTGTGCAACGCACTCCACGCCGCTATTTGCGCACGGTGCGAAATTCAGGTCGAAGTGACGTACGTTACGAATCGGTAGCCGGGGAAATACAGGAAGGTCATCAATTGGAGTTGAGCTGTCTTGTGCACGATAAGCAAAAGACACTGGATCTTTTCATGAAATGCCGGCTGGACCAGGTTGAGCGATTCTTCCCGCTTGCTATCAACGTGCCGTCTGGAGGCAATCAGCAGTCGCGGCTGCAAGTCCAGGTGCCGCAAGTCTCGGGTTGGCAATGCCAGGAACGCTTTCGCTGGCCGCAGGATCACGTCCTGGTAGTCAGTTTTGGTGTGGTTCCGGTTCCCGGTCCGGCCCCTCCCACCTCGCTGGGGATTCCCAATCCGTTTTCGACGCGGCCGGGTCGTGCCGACGCGGTCATGTTTGTTGAGTACAAGGGCCTGGTCAGCGACCGGCTACTCGAGGAACGGACGGCGAAGTTACCAGCGGTACGCCGTTAGAAAACACGCAATCCGTGGTTGATTCCGGGCGGAGGGGCAGTTTTCCCGGAAACTAGTGGGTGGACTTGGCTCGACGAGGCGGGCAGACACTTTTAGAATAGCCCCGGTGATTGGCTGTGGAAGGTCGCGTGGAACATGGGTCCCTCGCTCGCAGTCTGGTCATGATGGATTCCAATTTGGTAGACACTTGCAGGTGCCAGTCCGCCAACGTTCAGGTCGGGGAGTTGACTGGTATTGCTTGTTTTGTGGACGGAGTTCGCTAATTCAGTCAATTGGTGGACTCCCCGTGCGGCGTATTGGCGACTCCTGTTTCGTCTGGCCAGCAAGCGGTTCAGGCTGGCTGGCCAGGACAGAAGAAGGTGGGCTGCAGGGCGCTAGCGGTGTTTCAGGCCGCTCCGAACTGCAGTTCTCCGGTGCCTGGTTTCGACACAATTTCTGGATGCGATTGCATGATCTCAACCCCATCTCGCCGCGTCGTGATAACGGGCGCGGGACTGATCACGCCACTTGGGAATACGCTCGAATCTTTCTGGGAAGCTTTGATCTCGGAACGTAGTGGCATTGTTCCGATGACGCTGGTTCCTGCCGATGCCCTGCCGACGTCCGTGGCTGCTGAATGCCGTGATTTTTCCGGTCACATTGATGACTTCGGTGAATTGGAGAAAAGCCAAAAACGCGCGATTCGTAAGGGCGTCAAGGTAATGTGTCGCGAGATTCAGATGGGCGTGGCTGCTGCCCAGCGGGCCCTCGCATCGGCGAATCTGCGCTCTGGGGAATACGATCCGGATCAGACCGGTGTGATGTATGGATCGGATTACATCTTGACGGTTCCGGACGAGTTTTCCGATGCAATTAGCCACTGTTTGAATGATGATCACACGTTTGATTTCAGCCGCTGGGCAGAGGATGGGTTGCCGCGCGTGACCCCGTTGTGGTTGCTCAAATACCTGCCGAATATGCCGGCTAGCCACGTGGCGATCTACAACGATCTGCGCGGTCCCAATAATTCGATTACGATGCGGGAGGCGTCGGCAAATTTGGCGGTAGGTGAAGCCTACTGTGCGATCGCCCGCGGCCGGGCGGACGTGATTATTGCTGGGGCAACTGGCACTCGTGTCCACCCGATGCGAACGATTCACGTAGCGTTACAGGAACAACTTGTGGGGAAAGTTGAAAACCCCGCGTCGGCAAGCCGACCA
>CAZITS010000863.1:0-3015 GCA_964542185.1 uncultured Pirellulaceae bacterium | reverse complement strand
GGCGGAAATTGTGCGTGCTGGTAGTACGCGATCCCAACCCACGAACCCGAAGTCATCGGGCCACTCACTGGCACCGTGGGCAGGTTTCCGGCACCGGTCCAATGGCTACTGTAACGATGCCCCCAGCCAAAGTGCGCACCGTAAAAGGGCATAATAATGCGATCACCCTGGGTTTGATCATTGTCCGTTCCCAGCCAGTTAAATTCACTATCCATGGCAATGTCCCACGGATTGCGCATACCGCGGGCAACGATTTCCAGCTGGGATCCCATCGGTCCGCAGCGCAGCACACCCCCTTGCCGACCCCAATCGTCAATCGGATCGTGGTACGTCTTGCGGTACGCCTCGGCCGTAAATGTCTGAGGCGGGGGAATATCAGGTACGCCGGCAGGATGGGCAACGTCCCAAAGTTCACGGAACGCTCGCGGCGCCACACGCCCGTACTTTTCCGGCTGGTTGTGCCCTTTCGAATTCCCCTTGGACATATACAGGCGACCGTCGGGACCCCAGACCAGGCCGTGCAAGGCGTGCTCGTGGTTCCCCAGATCGGTGTACACCACCACGTATTGGTCAGCCACATCGTCGCCATCGAGATCGCGCACGACGGTCAACTCGGGGGCATTCGCAATGTAGAGATCGCGACCTTTCCAGGCCATCCCCTGGATGCTGTTGAGACCTGTGGCAAACACCTTGCGCTTATCCGCGATGCCATCGTGATCGGTATCGAGCAGCAAGATAACGCTATCGGATTTCTCAATCGATTTGGAGAGATGGTACTGCGGTCCCTGCCCTACCAAAAGGCGGCCCTGTGCATCGAAACAAAGCGCCGTTGGCTTATAGAGCAGAGGCTCAGCCGCAAAAATCGAGATCGAAAAACCCTCTGGGACCTGCGGTAACATCTCGGCAGACGGCAACGCAACCGGTTCCGCGGCCTCAACTCGACAGCAAACTGCGCAGGCGTTGACAACCATGATCCACGTCACCAGCCGATTGTGCTTGTTCATTGCTGCGTTCCCCTCAACGATCGCTTTTGTCATCGTTCAGTCTTATCAACGTGTGGTACTCCACCGTCGAATCCAATCCCTTGCACACTCACGCAGTTGGTGCCCAGCTGGCACAATACTCTTGGGCCCAGCGTCGCGCGAGCTGATACGTCCGGCTGGCATGCGCGCCGTGTGGCGGCGTTTCTTCGCCGGCAATCCACGCTTCAGCAGCTTCCAGTGTCGGCAACTCAATGACCCAGGCCCGGTGCCACTCCTCCTGCGGTGTGATCAGTTGAAATGCCTCCAGCCGCATCAAGCCATACTGGCGCGCCAAACGAGTCATCAATGCGACGTGCTGTTCATCACCCCGCTCTTGCGGTGTCAGTGATTCTGCTCCAGCTCGATAACGCGCAAACATCAACACGACAACACTACCCGTATCGACCTTCAGTTCAGGAATCGTGTGGGGGTCATCTGCCAATGGCACCACGGGTGGCGCGGGATCGGTGACCCAGGCGGAAAACCGTTCCGGTTCCAACTTCCTGGAGAGGTAATACTGGTAATAACCGTAGCGTCCATAGGGCGGCGCCATCTCCGCCTGGATCCAGTTCTCTGCCCCTGCCAGCGAGGGAAACTCGATCAACCAGAAACGCTGCCAGACGTCTTGCGGTCCAATCAAACGAAATCCTTCTAACCGCGTCAGCTGGTGCTTCTGAGCCACCTCCAACATCAGATCAACGTGGGTTTGAGAAAACCGATTCTGATCCTCCACGCTCAATTGCCCCCAACTGGGTAATCGACCACCCTGGAACAAAACCACAATGTTGTCATCACCTTGTTGCATCGCAACTGCCCACAGTTTCTCGAACCGGATCACCATCGCACAGGAACCATTCATTCTATGTACTGAGCGGTCCAAAAAAAACCAAAGCCGCCCGATCCATTGCAGACCAGCTCAGGGGACTCGCTAACGCGAAATGAGGACCCGTTGCACGTTTACATCTTGTCGCTGGTGTGACATAACGACAGCTATTGCGAGACGCAGTCGACGAGCACACTTGCGCCGAGGAGCCTGCCATCAATCACGACCACCGCTGCTTCCGCGTCCTGCTCTCGACTGGGATGATATGGTTGTCCGTCGCGTCGCTCAAACCAGCCAGCGGGCAACAGACGCCGGATGTTGGGAACACGAGTTACGTTGTTTTCAGTCACAGCACTCTGCAGAACTTGGCGCCGTCCCACATTCCGGCGGAAGCCGACCAGCTGCAGAATATCTCTTGTACCCTGGCTCAGGACGAATACGAGTCCGTCCAGATTGGTGTGCACGCGACTGCCACTGCAATCAAACAGATCCGGGTCACGGTGGAATGCGACCTGCCAGCCACTATCTACCACCGTGTACTGCCCGACATCAAGGACCAACTGGTCGAGCTCTACGAACAGGGTGACGGCATTGCACGCTGGATGCCCAGCCAGGTGCACTTGCAGCGCGGAGACGTCTTTCCGGCGCTAGCTGCAGGTCAAAGCGTCAACTTCTGGATTACCTTTCACGCCGACTCAAACACGCGGCCGGGGATACACCCTGGCTTGATTCGGGTCGCCCCCGCAGACCAAGCTGCAACAGAACTATCTCTGGAAATCCAAGTGCGAGATTTCCAGCTGCAACGTCCCCGGGCGGCCTTCGGCATGTTTTTTCGCGAAGACATGTTACCCCGTCGCTTCGGTGGATTAGACACACCCCACAAGCTGGTATTAGCCATGTACCGAGACATGGCAGAACACGGACACAACGCCGGCTGGTTCTATCCGGCTGCCACGTTTGCCAACTTGCCACCCAGCAATAGCCCGGCACTGGACAAGTTACTGCCGCTGGCACAAGCGGCCGGGCTCCTGGATCCAGCGATTCCCAGCATGATCTGCGGCGGTCTGCCTGGCGACCTGGACGGCCCACAATTGCGCGCCGCCGGACACTGGTTAAATCGCCAACGTCAGGAACAGGGTTGGCCTGAGTTGCTTGTATTCGGCACCGATG
>CAZITS010000862.1:0-3021 GCA_964542185.1 uncultured Pirellulaceae bacterium | reverse complement strand
TGGCGTACTGCGGACCACCAGCCTGTGGGAGCCCCTCTGGAACACAGGCAAGCAATCAGGGATGTAGAGATCAGCTCCTCTGGAAATCTGGTGCTCACTGCCGGCGCTGACCATACCGCGCGGCTCTGGAATGCGACCACCAGTGAACCTGTTGGCACCCCCTGGCAACACACCGACGAGGTCGTGGCGATCGCGCTGAGTGAAGACGAAAAGATCGCGGTCACAGGCAGTTTGGATCACACAGCCCGGATCTGGGATGTCGCTACGGGAGCACCTCTGGGCGCGGCCCTGATCCACGACCAGGAAGTACTCGACGTGGCGTTGGCCCACAATGGCAAGACGGTCGTTACCGGAAGTCGCGACGGCTCCGCGCAGGTCTGGCGGATACCGACAGGAGAACGCCAGGGAATACCCCTCGTCCATGGAGGCGCGGTTCTCGCTGTGGCGATAAGTGACAACGGCAATCTCATCGTCACTGCAGGAGAAGACGACACCTGCCGTTTCTGGGACGGCGTTACCGGGGCGCCCATCGGTTTCCCGCGGCCCCACGACCACGCCGTCGTAGCAGTTGCAACCTGTGGCAATGGCGCTGTCGCAATCAGTGGCAGCCTGGACGGCACGGCCCGCATTTGGCGACCGGAATTGGACCGGCCCGTGGGTACCCCACGCCAAGGTGATGGGCACGAGCTTCGCCTGAAAAGCTCCAAAGACGGTCAAATCACCATCGTGCAAACAACAGAAAACCAGCTGCAGGTGCGTGAGGTTTCGACAGGCCGAATTCTCGCGGCACCCCAGCTGTCCAACCGCTATCTGATTTCCCATGCCATCAGCTCCGATGGCAAGACCGTGATCACCGGTTGCGATGATAACACCGTCCAAGTCTGGGATGTCGCAACCGGTTGGCCGTTAGCGGCTCCCTGGCAACATCAGGGTCTGCTTGTCTGCGTAGCGATCACTGCCGAGAATCAGGCAATCAGTGGCGGTAGCGATGAACAGAGCTGGCAATGGCCGCAGGCGACCGCCGCCACAGATCAGCGACAGCGCCTGCGTTTGTCTGTCGAAGTTCGCACCGGCCGGACCTGGCAACAGGACGGAACCACGCGTCGTCTGGCGCAGCACGAATGGCTGGCACGCATGTCGCAGCTGCAACAGCTGGGCGGACCGGGCGATGCACCGTCGTACCCGCTTCGCTCTGCTTTCTCTCCCTGAAATCATCAGGCTGGGCAAGCGACACCAGGCAACAACCAGAAACCCATGATCGGCGACACCAGCTGCTGTCATCATGACGGCAGTCGGCTGGCGTCCAACCTACTTTCGATTGGACGGATTAAGCTTGCGGATCGCCGCTGGCAGCTCAGGATCCACCAGACCGAGTGCACCGCGCCCCTCATCCAAACGGATCTGGACATCCTCCTTGACATCCTCCACCCGCGCCTCCCAATAGCGAACGATCGTTTGACGCGGTAATTCAACCAATGATCGCACGACACGAAATCCAACCCCACGGGCAGGATCACTGGTAAACCACCATGGACTCAAAGGCAGATTGGGGTCTTCCTGCTTCCAGTTGACGTCATGCGAACCGAGCCGTGATGCCGATCGACACGCAATCGCATCCTCTTCCCAGGAGCCACCACGAACCACTCGCGGGTAGGCCCGTGTGGGCCACACGACCGCCCCGGCCACTGTCAACGACTTGCCACCAAAACGCTGGTAACCGTCCTCCAGAAATTCATCGATGACCCATTCCCACACATTTCCATGCATGTCGTGCAAGCCCCAGCGATTCGGTTTCTTGAGGCCCACGTGTTGCGGGTGTTCGTCCGCGTTGTCGAAATACCAGGCGTATTCTCCCAACCCGTCTGGAGTGTCTCCAAAATGGTAGGCGGTGGATGCACCTGCCCGGCAGGCATACTCCCATTCCGCATTACTCGGCAAACGGTACTGGTGGGTAGTGGTCCCCGCTAACCATTTCGTATATTGCCGAGCGGCAAACTGGGTCATCGTGACCGCCGGCTGTTGCGGGTCCTCACCGTAGGTAAAGGTAAAACTGGGATCGTATAACTCGGTAGGTGCCGTAACCGCGTCGGCGCGATTCCTGGGAGTCACCGCACGTAATTGACGGGAATCGAACTCCTTGAAGATCCCGTAAAGTTTCATGTACTCCTTGTATTCCGCCCAATTCACTTCGCACCGTGCCATCCAAAATGGTGGTACCGTGACTTCAAACTGGGGACCTTCAGTAGGCTGGCGTCCCGGTTCGGTCGCAGGACTGCCGATCTTGATTTTGCCACCGGGAATCGGGACCATCTGAAAGGAGACTGCGGTTCCCGGAATCTGCTGCGTGTAGGGAACCATAAAGCCCTGCGAGGTCTCTACCGACCGTGTCTTGGATGGCCGCGCAGCAACTAATCCCAACCGGTCTTCGGCCGGCAACGCCACCTGGGACAAGGGCCACAACAGGCCGAACAAGAACAAACAAACGTAGCGCACAGCAAATCGAGCATCAGCGGTAGGATACATTGCACTCACATTCAAGAGAGAGGATTCCTGTCATTGTAGTCCTCTGCCGTCGATATCTACAGCCGCAACCGAGCTTCTCCTCATGAACCGTCGTTTTTTCTCACCAGCACCTCTCCAGGTCGGCCCACTCCAGTTAACCGGCACGGAAGCCCATCACCTGTTGCACGTGCTGCGCGCCGCACCGGGAGATGAAATCATCCTTTTCGATGGCGCGGGTAGCGAATTTTCCGCGTGCATTGAAAGCACGGCCCGCAAGACAGTAACTTGCCAGATTGTTCGGGAGCGGGCCGTCAACCGCGAACTCCCCGCGGAACTCGTACTCGGCGTGGCCTTGCCAAAAGGTGAGCGTCAGCGTTGGCTGGTAGAAAAAGCAACCGAACTGGGTGTTACGCGCCTGATCCCTGTAGAAACTTCACGCAGCACGCAGCAACGCGCAAAACAACAACACAGCAGTACCCCAGGAGATCGTTTACAGCGGACCGTGATCGAATCCTGTAA
>CAZITS010000861.1:0-3024 GCA_964542185.1 uncultured Pirellulaceae bacterium | reverse complement strand
TCTTCTTCCTTGAGCCTCTCAAAGTCTGGGCGTGGATTATCGCCTCCCGCTTTCCTGATTTTCACTTCCTGATCGGTTCTCAAGGCCTTCAGACTCTGCAAACCGTCTCTCAGGTAGTAGGTAAAAATAGCACCGAAGGAAGGATTACTGGCCGTGAAAAAGGAATCTCCCTGACTTCCTTTTGTACGACCGAAAACGCGTGAGGGAACATACCGCAACGTTTCCTTTACCGGAAACACGATACACTCCTCTTCTGCCAGGCACCGATCGTCCACCAAACGCAGGGCAGAAAAATCATCAAAGACGAAAAAGCCTCTGCCAAACGACGCACCTACCAGGTCATTTTCACGACGTTGGATCTCCAGATCGCGAAAGGGAATAGTCGGTACTCCTCCCGTCAACTTGATCCAATGCGTGCCACTGTCGACGGTAAAAAAAATCCCGAATTCTGTACCGGCAAAAAACAACTCCGACTTGACATGATCCTGCACCAGTCGCCAGACGATGTGCCGGTCTGGAAGATCTCCACTCATCGATGACCAGGTGTGACCACGATCGCGACTACACATCATCAGCGGACGAAAATCCCCTCGTTTATGATGGTCAAATGCCACGTAGACTGTATTCGCGTCGTGCAGATCGGCCTTGATATCGTTCACGAAGGCAAACTCGGGAACCCCGTAGATTTTTTCGATCTTGCGCCAAGTCTGTCCCCCATCTTCAGTGACTTGCACAAGGCCATCATCGGTGCCGACATAGATGAGACCCTCGCGCAACGGTGACTCTGTAATTGACGTGATGTTGCCAAACTGCGACATGGCCCCCAGATCCCAGACCGCATCGATACTCCAAACGCGTCCCATAATGGGAAGCTGAAAGCGGTCCAAGTTGCGTGACAAATCGGGGCTAATCACCTTCCAGGAATTTCCTCGATCATCGCTACGATGAAGTTTCTTGGAACCAAAATACAACCGCGTGTGGGAGTGTGGGCTGATCAAGATCGGCGCGTCCCAATTGAAACGCAATGCGTCTTCACCGGCCTCAGGTTGTGGTCGGATGTCGATCGATGTCCCGGTCCAGCGGTCGTAACGCCGCAGGAAACCCTGCTGAGACTCACAGTAAATCACATTCGGGTCTTCAGGATCGATCGCACAATCGTGGCCATCGCCACCGATCGTTGTCTTCCAGTCACTGTTACGAATCCCCGCCTGATTCCCGGTACGACTGGGGCCGTACAGAGTATTATTATCCTGCGTCCCACCCACGATATTGTAGAACGGAAAGTCATTGTCGAGACTTAACTTGTAGAACTGAGTCAACGGCAGGTTGGCGCAATACTGGAACGTCTCGGCAAAATCGTACGATCGATAGACGCCGCCATCGCACCCGACTAACAGAAAATCAGGGTCTCGCGGATGGAATGCAACCGCATGGTTGTCCACATGTTTCCAGGGACTTTCTACCGTGGTCCAGGTACGGCCACCATCATCGGTGCGCCCTAATTCAACGTTGGCCTGGTAGACGACATCGAAGCGATGCGGATCAACCCATATCTCCTGATAGTAATGTGGGCCAGTCCCGCCACTGACATAGTCACTTCTGCGTGCCCAACTTTCACCACCATCTTGAGACCGCCAAAAGCCACCCTTACGGCCAGATAATTCAATGCTCGTGTACATTACTTCTGGTCTTTGCGCAGAAACTGCCAGAGCAATTTTGCCAAGATCACCCTGAGGCAAACCCCGAGTTAACTGCCGCCAGTTTTGTCCAGCATCGACCGATTTGTAGATTCCTGATTCAGGGCCTCCATCAATCAACGCAGCGACGGTGCGGTGACGTTGATGGGTGACCGCAAAGACGACGTCTGGATTTCTCGGGTCCAAAAGAACATCCGTTACTCCCGTATAAGGCCCTTTCGCCAGAACCTGTGTCCACGAATTTCCACCATCACTCGTTTTGTACAATCCTCGTTGTCCACCGGCAGACCAGAGAGGTCCCTGGGCCGCTACATAGACCGTCTGGCTGTCTCGCGGATCAACGACAATCTTGGCAATGTGCTCGGTTTCTTTGAGTTGCATGTGCTGAAACGATTTGCCACCATCCAGACTCCTGTAAATTCCATCTCCGTAACCAACATGCCTGCCAGCGACTGCCTCACCAGTCCCCACCCAGATCGTAAAACGATTTCTCGGATCGATCGTGATACAGCCAATCGAATAGGATCCCTGATTCTCGAAAATTGGCTCCCACGTCGTCCCAGCGTTTTGTGTTTTCCAGAGATTCCCGGAGCCGGCCGCGACATACCAGGTATTGGGGCGTTCACGATCAACTGCGATATCAGAGATACGTCCCGACATCAGCGCCGGGCCGATCGACCGCAGCCGCAATCCGGCAAACGTCGTGGATTTCATCCGGTTGATCGATTTCTGCTGGCTGAAACCTTCGGACACCGACAAAAGCCAACAAACGATGATGACGACGTGCCAAGCAAGAACCCGGTTCATTGACAATTCCCCGATCGAATGAAACCCACGGACAGGAGATCGACGACCCCATCGCTTGAGTCTGATCCGCCCGCACTGTCGCGTCAACTTAAGCGTATTTGGTCAGTGCTGCTGTACACACTTGAACACGCACCTTGAGCAAGTATGCGGTGTACACCCGAGCAAGACACCGTCTCCAGGCTTTTCGACGATCGGATGGCTTGGGGGGCATCCGGGAAGTCCAGCCCAGCGCACAGCTACAGTTTATTGGCGCGCAATTGAGAAAGCGGATAGTAATGGTCACGCCAGCGAATACCACCCCGCCAATAGGTCAGAATGGTATTTCGCACTACGACGTAGACAAACAGCAGAAGTGTCACCGGATACCATAGAACACACCAAAAACGCCCTCCCGCGTCACGGGCCAACTTTCCCGCCGAGAGCAACAAGATCACAGCGGGGGCCACATAGAGCCAGCGCGCGATCCCACCCAGCACCCAGACCGCAACCAAGGGCCAGAAACACAACCCCACGGCCAACC
>CAZITS010000860.1:0-3040 GCA_964542185.1 uncultured Pirellulaceae bacterium | reverse complement strand
GCGACTTCCGCGGGAACTGCAATATTTGCTTCCCACTCACCCGCACACCCCCTGCCAAAAGTCATCGAGCTGTGGCAGGGTCGCCACGCACTAAATGTAGCCAGATGAACTCAACCGAGGGCTCGACGGTAGAACAGGCCTGCTCGGGTGTCACACCCAGAGCCAAACAAGAACTACGCATTTCTTCAGCGTAGCGCGCAACACAGATACGAAACGCAACCGCCCTCAAAGGCATCCCTGCACACCCGTTACCCAAGCCCACGAACAGCCTAACCTGCAATGCGCGGCAGCAGCTTTCCAGGACCAGGCCAACGGTGTCGTTCCCGGGCTGCTATTTCGGCGAAATAGTGCAGATCATCCGGCGCGAGTGCTGCTCCGGATTCGTCTCTAGCTTGCCAACGTCCATCAACTGTTCAATGACGCCTTCCATTACTTTGCGCCCTTCAGCAATGTGCGCCATTTCGCGACCTCGAAAAAGCACGGTTACCTGCACTTTATCTCTGTGCTGCAAGAACGCTTTAGCCTTCTTGATCTTGAAGTCGATGTCGTGCTGTCCCGTCTTCGGTCGCAGTCGAATTTCTTTGGTCTTGGTAACATGACTCGACTGCGCCAAGCGTTTCTTTTTGTCGTATTTGAACTTGCCAAAATCCATAATTCGACAAACAGGTGGACGCTCATTCGGAGCGACCTCGACCAAATCCATGCCGGCTTCGACAGCTTTTGCAATTGCGTCATCAGTAGAAATGATGCCCAATTGAGTCCCATCACTGTCTACGGCACGTATGGGAGAGATCCGAATTTGATCATTGATTCTGGTCTGCACATTTCCCTTGGCGATTGTTCATGTCCTTTACAACAAAAGAAAATTGAAAGCCGTGGGGCTCTTGCACACGCGAACCAACGCCCATGCCATCGTGACAAACCCCATCACTACTACTGAGTATCAACAACTAATAGACCCATCGTCAACTAGATTACGGAGGGTATTTCAGGTCTTGACCTCAAAATACGAAAACCGCGGCAGGCACCAACATCCCCACTCGCACGCGGAAATAGACGAAATCCGCACCTCTTTCATGAAACAGAGCGGTCCCCGGTTAGGCCAATACGTCGCATTCCACAACACTCCAGAACAGTACGATTCAATACTCATTGCTAGTGCCACGCTCACCGAGCCCAGCATCACCGCTGAAGGTACGTCGAACTAACCTTTGACTGACTTCCGTCTGCAACCGGTCAATTGCGGAATCCAGGTCCATAGCACCCAGATTACGACTTTCCACACGATCTCGCACGGAAACCGCGCCCGCTTCTCGGTCTCTTTCCCCGACCACAAACATATAGGGCACCAACTCCAGTTGTGCGTCGCGAATCTTGGCTCCTAACTTCTCAGCCCGATAATCTGCAGCAACTCTGAATCCACAACTCTGCAACCGCTGTTCAACTTCTCGGCCGTACTCTTCAGACTTTTCACTAACAGTCAACACGCGCACTTGTTCCGGCGCCAACCACAATGGAAACGCGCCGCCAAAATGCTCAATCAAGACACCGATGAAACGCTCCATCGAACCGAGGGGCGCACGATGAATCATCACAGGTCGGTGCGGTGTGTTATCTGAACCGATGTACTCTAAATCAAAACGGTCCTTACCAGGCAGGTTGTAATCAAGTTGGACGGTCCCCAATTGCCACTCACGACCAATACAATCTGTTACCACAAAATCGGCTTTCGGGCCGTAAAACGCTGCCTCACCCAATTCGACCTCATAGGCCATACCTAGACTGTCACACACTTCCACCAGCGACTGCTGAGCACGTTCCCAACTCGCCTCTGGGCCTACATATTTGTCACTGTCAGGGGCTCTGAAACCCAAGCGGACGCGATAGTTGTCCAATCCCAGGGACTTGAGCACAAATTGCGTCATATCGATGCAACCGCGAAACTCGTCAGCAACCTGATCTTCGGTGCAAAAAATATGTGCGTCGTCTTGCGTAAAGCCGCGCACCCGCGTCATACCAGACAGCTCACCGGACTGCTCATAACGATACACAGTACCGAATTCCGCCAAACGCAAAGGCAATTCTCGGTAACTACGTGGTCGCGCCTTGTAGATCATGATGTGATGCGGACAATTCATCGGCTTCAGCATGTATTGCTCATCTTGTTCCATCATGATGGGCGCGAACATGCTGTCTGAGTAATACGGGTAGTGGCCCGATTTTTCATACAGTTCCACACGCCCTACGTTAGGCGTGTAAACCGGCTGGTATCCGCGACGCTGCAACTCGCTTTTAACAAATTCTTCCAGCAGCCCCCGGATCACAGCACCTTTGGGCTGCCACAGAATCAGGCCGGAACCAACGAGAGGGCTGATCGAGAATAATTCCAGTCGCTTGCCCAGTACGCGATGATCACGTTTCCTGGCCTCTTCAATTGTCTCCAGGTGGGTCTTCAGATCCTGTTTCCGAAAAAAAGCTGTGCCGTATAACCGCTGCAACTGCTGGCGTGCCTGGTCTCCTTTCCAATATGCACCGGCTACCGAGACCAACTTGAAGGCACCAATTACACCCGCTGAAGGAACGTGAGGTCCACGACAGAGGTCAAGAAATTCACCCTGCTGATAAAAAGACAGCGTTTCGTGGTTGGCCAGACCCTCTTGAATGTGCTCGACCTTGAATGTCTGCTCGAGGTCACGGCAGATTTGAACCGATTTCTCCCGCGTCTCTTCGATCCGCTCGAATGGCTCGTCCAATTCAATGATGCGACGCATTTCCTCTTCAATCTGTGGGAAATCGTCCTCCGATATCGGCTCGTCCAAATCGAAGTCGTAGTAAAATCCTGCATCAATTGTGGGGCCAAACGCCAAACGAACTCCGGACCGCAGACGCATCACTGCCCGAGCCATCACGTGGGCACACGAGTGCCGCATCACTGCCAAGGCCTCGGGATCATTCTTGGTCAAAATGCGCAGAGCAACGCTACCTTCATCTGGTAACGCAAAGTCGATACCGACTGTCGCGCCGTCAAGTTCCGCAGCCA
>CAZITS010000859.1:0-3042 GCA_964542185.1 uncultured Pirellulaceae bacterium | reverse complement strand
GTTGGCCGGACTTTGTTGGCCGGACTTTGTTGGCCGGACTTTGTTGGCCGGACTTCGTTGGCCGGGTTTCAAAATCTTGTCCGGTGTGAAAAGCGCTGCACCCACATTCGGACTCGATCCTTCACCCGCACTTCACTGAGCCACTTCACGCGCAGGTAGCGACCTTGATGTACTCCGCCCGGTTATCAGCTGCGTCCACGTGGCTGCATCGTCTTTCCACGTCACTCGGTGCCCTCACAGCGGTCGCTTGTCTTGGACTCGGTTCCAGTTCGTCCGCTGGCGATTGGCCCATGTGGCGTTACGACGCTCAACGCACCGCCGCCACCGATGAACGGTTACCGGTCCAGCCGCACTTGAGGTGGACGGCTTCGCTACCTGCCCGCGAACCAGCCTGGATGGACCCGCTCAATCGCGACTTGATGACCTACGACCGCCTCCTGGAACCCATTGTCCTGGGAAACCGAATGTTCCTGAGCCTCAATGACCGCGACCAGGTCATCGCCCTGGACGTCCGCACTGGCGAGCGACTCTGGTCCGTCTTCGCGGAAGCGCCAGTACGCCTGCCACCTGTGGCAGGTAATGAGCGGGTCTACTTTTGCAGCGACGACGGATTTCTGTACTGTGTGGGGGCGGCGGACGGAGCGCTCCAGTGGCGTTTCCGCGCTGCGCCCGGCGCACAACACGCCATCGGAAACCGTCGTCTGGTTTCTGCCTGGCCGGCCCGTGGTGGCCCGGTCCTGCGGGACCAGACGGTCTATTGCGGCGCCAGTATTTGGCCGTTCATGGGCACTTTCCTCTACGCGATTGATGCCCAGACGGGCGCCGTCCAGTGGGTCAATGACCGCACCGGCTCGCAATATTTGATCCAGCCACACACGGCTCCTTCCTTTGCCGGCGTGGCCCCGCAAGGCGCACTGGTCGCCACAGCGGACCTGCTCTTGGTGCCGGGTGGAAGATCTGTTCCGGCTGCCTTCAATCGGAAAGACGGAACCTTCCGCTACTTCGAAATCAACGCCGCAGGAAAAGGTACCGGTGGATCGTTCGTCGCCGCCAACAACACCCACTTCTTCGTCCATACCCGCGGCAAGGGGACACGGGCCTGCGTGCTGGAAACCGGTGCCACCACGACATTCCTGACAGGGGAGGCAGTACTCACCGAAGACCGAATTTACGCCGCGGCGCTGCAAGGCACCACGCCCCTGGTCCGCGCCTTCGACACAACACACCAATTCCTCTGGCAGATTGCTGTCGATGCGAGTGGCGACCTGATTTTGGCCGGCGAGCACCTCTATGCAGCCGGACAGGAAGGGTTGACTGCGATCCGCGTGCCGAGCGGAACGCGACCCGCTGAAGTAACCTGGCGTCAGGAAACGGCCGAACCGGCCGAACGACTCCTGGCGGCCGCCGGCACCCTGTTCGCTGTGACCGCCAGTGGAAAACTGCATGCCTACGGGGCCGCGCCCGAGGGACCACCGCAGCGTTGGCCGGAACTGCCCACCACCACGTCACCTGAGCCACCGTCGCGTGTCGCCGCGCCACCGCACCCCCTTTTAGAACAAGGTGAGGCGGAAGGTTACGCACTCTGGTTTGGCGCAGCCAACCATCCTGTCCTGACGCAACCTGCCCTCTCGTCCCCGTTTGAACAACTCGCAGTGATCGATAACGACCCGGCGCGAGTCGCCCTGTTACGCAGTCAACTCGAAGCTGCCGGGGTCTACGGTCACGTAACAGTGCACCACTCGAACCCGGCCGCCTTTCGCGCCCCTTCGTACGTTGCCAACATGGTCTTTGTCGGCCCTGCGCTGGCGGCCCAGGCCGACCCACAGCTACTCCAGGAGCTCTACCGTTCGGTAAGGCCGTACGGTGGCATCCTCTACCTTCTCTCCGAGGGGCCCGCGGGAGACCTCGCCACGCGCGCCGCAGACGCCAACCTTGAACAAGCGGACATCACCATGACTCCCGAGGGTGTGGTCGTGCGTCGAACGGGCGCTTTGTCCCAGACGGCAGACTGGACCCACCAGCACGGCGACATTGCCAATACGATCAAATCGGATGACGCGCGTGTCAAATTGCCACTGGGAGTCCTCTGGTTCGGTGGGAATCGCAACGACGACACACTCCCCCGTCATGGGCATGGCCCCCCCGAACAGGTCGTCAACGGACGTTTGTTTATCCAGGGAATGAACAGCCTCAGCGCCCGCGATGTGTACACCGGGAGGGTACTCTGGAAACGGGATTTCGAAGATCTGGGCACGTTCGACGTCTTCTACGACTCGACCTACCAGGATGCACCGCTGGACACGAGTTACAACCAGGTGCACATCCCCGGCGCCAACGGGCGTGGCACTAACTACGTCGTCACACCGGAAAGGTTGTACCTGGCTTTAGATAACCGCTGCCTCGTTCTCGACCCGGCCACCGGAGCAACACTGAACGAGATCCAATTGCCGGCGGACTCACCGGACGAAAACCCACAATGGGGTTTCCTGGGAGTCTATCAGGATGTTCTGCTGGGCGGTGTGGGATTCGCGCGGTATCGCCAGCGCCGTCAGCTTGTCTTTGACGCCCAGGACACGCCGACGGGAAACGCTGCTGGCTTTGGCCCCCAAAGCCTCGACCGGGCGGCGAGTATGGCATTGGTTGCGTTTGACCGTTTCAGCGGCAAATTACTCTGGCAAGTTCCCGCCAGGCACAGCTTCTGGCACAACGGAATCGTCGCCGGTGGAGGACGAGTTTACTGTCTGGACAAGAACCCGGCACTGGTTGAAGACGCCCTGCGCCGGCGCGGCGAAGCGGCGCCCGAAACATACCGCATCCTCTCCCTGGACCACCGTACCGGAGAGATCCAATGGGAGACGACCGAACAGATCTTTGGCAGCTGGCTGGGTTACAGTGAAACGCACGACATGCTGTTTCAAGGCGGCGCCGCCGCCAGCGACCGGCTGCGCGTCGAAGTTGGTCGCGGAATGGCTGTTTATGCCGCTGCGAAAGGAACGCTACAGTGGCATAAGCCGGACCTGGCGTATGCAGGTCCCTGTATCC
>CAZITS010000858.1:0-3049 GCA_964542185.1 uncultured Pirellulaceae bacterium | reverse complement strand
GAACCAACGAAAACGATGGCCATGGCAAGACAGAGAAACGATCGTCGACGCATCGTTCATTCACTCCCTGGGGGATCTTGTCTGAATCAGGGGTACACCGCCGATACTGCCGTAGCAGTTTGCCTGAGCTTGTCCTGATAGTCAATTCTTGGATGCGATTTGCCTTCGTTCGCTGCGCAGCGTAGTTCGCAGCGTAGTTCGCAGCGCAAGAACTCGTACGTTGACCAGCCGGAACACATTCTATTCTTGCGGCACTGCCCTTCAGGGGTCGCGCGTGGTCCAGCTGCCGGCGGTAAAGCTGGGCCGCCGCGTCTTCTCGATCGCATTGTGACCGTAGAACGGGTAGACGCTCCATTCGACACGTACCACCAGATCGGGCAGACCGTCACCGTCCAGATCGCCCGCCCAGAGATGAGGGCCGTGATGTGTCATGGCAATGGGTGAACCATACATCCGTAGCGGCCGGGGACGGCTGGACCTTCGGCTCGGTGGCGAACAGGCCGTTCCCAAACAGTGGGGAGAGAAATATCAGCTTGAAGCGTTGCATCAGATCTGGGCTCCCTCATCGTCTGACATTCCCGCCGACAACACGCGCAGCCAGTTTTTGAACATGACGTTTTCAACGTCGTCGACTGAATACCCACGCTGTTTCAACACACCGGCCAGTTTGCCATAATCGGCCACCGTGTCGACATCGGCTGGAGCGCCCTGGCAACCTCCCTGACCGTCAGTATCGCCGCCGATCGCGGCGTGTCGCGCATTGCCCGCCAGCTGACAAATGTAATCAACATGGTCAGCAACATCACTGAGCGTGATTGCTTCCCTGGGAAACAACGTCCGCCGGTCGGGCGGTATGTTCGACCAGTCGATCCCCGCGCGGTAGAGCATCCACGTATCCATCGAGACGCCGACCACTCCATCCCGCTGGATGATGGCGTGCAGCAGATGATCCGGAAGCTGCCGCTCGCCCGGCACCAGCGTCCGGCAATTGTGATGCGTGGCAACCACACGTCCGCCGAACCGTTCCAGCGACTCTTGATTGGAGCGATCCGATGCGTGCGTGACATCGAGAATCATGCCGGCGTCTTCCATCTCGCGCAGCAGCTTGTCAGCCCCGGCGACCAAACCGCCATCCGTACCGGTCCCAGTGCCGTGACACCAGGCACTCATCCCATAATGCGCCAAGCTGACGACCCGCACACCAACCTCCCGCCAGTCATGAACTTGCGCTGGCCAGAGAATCGAATCCGCCCCTTCGATTGCCAGTATCAAGCCAACAGGCAGGTCTTCAGTGCTCTCTGGCGTCGACCACTGATCGATGTGTTGCTGCAAATCACGGCGAGTTCTTAGAATGCGTACATGACCTCGTGTCTCCAGAATTTGGTAATAAGCGAGGTCCGCCCGCGCGGCTGCATAAGCCTGCTCACCGCTACGGTGTCCGGGCAACGGGCAATCACCGCGCTGCACTCTTTGGCAAATCTTCACCACCGCAGCAGCGACGCGTCCACACCGCATCTGCGGCAGGCATGACATCGTCCCCTGGTCTTCCGCCACAGAGCGAATTGTAGCAATGGGCAACGTCAGGTCCCGGTTCAGGATCATCGCGCCATAGGCCATCGGATAGTCACCATCAATGACGATCATGCGCTCTCCGATGTTGATAAGATGATTCGCTTGCTGGCATCAGGCGGTTTTCGTCTGCGAGCCGATTGTCGCAATCACCGACCTGGACAGCGCGCACCAGGCAGAACAATTGATCGTACTCGTATGCTAAGGTATCTCCAAACCAACAGAGCCCGTGGAACGACGTTGTCAACCAGAACGCGGAGTCCACGGCGATTGTCTTCGCACGCGCCACCCACATGCCAGCTCTCGACGATGGCTCACCCGATCTATCCGTCATGAAGGCTTCGTCAAAGAACTGCTGGTCGGTGACCGACCAGCTCCGCTTGCTCGATGTGATCTGGCTGGATGTAAAGGAAGACGCCGAGTTCTCCGACGATGAGCGACTGACCGACGAGCGCGGTCATGAAAAGAGCGTCCTTTTCGTTGCCAAGAGATCTCGCACCGGCCTCCTTACCGAGGGCATTGGTACATTTGCTCGCAGGTCAATCGATCAAACTAGTGTGTGGAGCGACTGGTCTCAAATACGATCTGCGAGCATGACCTGTGCGGGATCAAGGACCGTAACGAAACTCGTCCAGGTAGTGCCGCTCCTTAATCCTTGGCAAGAAAGGTTGCAGGTAGGACCACGTGAAGAATGACACACCGTGCACCTTGACCTGTCTGGCAATTCGCAGGTAGTCCGCCACATCTTGTGCTCGGCTGATACGCCCATGGCTTGTTCGGACACCCAGGCAGAACGTGAGCTCAACAGGGCAGGCGAGTGTGTTGTTGATGGCAACAGCACCCTGAAGACGCTTCTCGAACACCTTGAGATACCGGTCTGCGTAATTCTTTCGGTAACAGTATCCCGATATGTTCACCATATCGATGTAGCCTCTATTTGCCCATGTTCTCCAGTCCTGCGCGACTTGATGGCCTTGTACAACGTGAGGACCCCAGGAATAGATCCCGATAATGGTTTCAGGTTTGATTTGACGAACCGCTTGGCTGATGAGGCCCATCAAACGTGTAAGTGCCGTCTCTTTGAATGTCTGGAGCTGAGCCGGAGTCAGCCTGGAGTAAGCCACTCCAAATCGTTCCTCTAGAAGTGCGGATGAATGCGGATCGAGCCGCATCGGTCGGTTATTGAACCGCATATAGTCGAGCATTAATCCGTCTGGTCGATACCTGGTCACTATTTCTTGCATCACGGAAACGACCCAGGTTCTCGCGTCGGGTTGTGCAGGACTGATGTGGCCGATGGGCCGACCGGTGGCGCTGCGCAGTGCCCATGCGGGGTGTTTAGTCAGGATACCGGTTGGTTTGTCATGACCGCACGCAAGTACGCAAGGAACCAGGTACACCCGCAGACCGCGCAGGGCTGCTTCCCTGACAATCAGCCGGAGTGGATCCCAATCCGAATACACACGCGTCGGGAGAATGT
>CAZITS010000857.1:0-3050 GCA_964542185.1 uncultured Pirellulaceae bacterium | reverse complement strand
AAATGATCGACAAACAGCTCTCGACGGGAGCCGATGTCAATTACGTCGTCCGCGTCAGCCCGCGTGATCCAGGAAGACGTGCCAGGGCCACTGCAGACAGCAAGTAACGCGTTGGCCAGGAGAACGTACCTCATTGATACCCAAGTCATTGGTTTGCCCTCGGTGCGCATGGAAGATGAGTTTGCTGTCGCATCCGTACTATACACAACTGTCTCGCTCTTGGGATTGCTGCTAACACAGGGTTTGCATCGAGTTGGGCAGCCTCCGATGGTGCCCAGGCTGCCTGGAATGTTGTTCGTTTGGGCACCGGCCTGCGGACTTTGGCAGGCGAGTGGAAGCCGACGTAAAGACTGGTAGACTCTGGAGTCTGTCTCGTGACCCGGTGTGAGTTGTGTCGGAGATTGCGGAACTGTTGACAGGCCCTGAACGCGACAGGTGATGGTGATGAAGGATCTCAATGAAATTGCAGAGCTGGCTTTCCAGATCTGGGAAACACAGAGTTTGCCGCCAGATACGACGGTTCAAATGGAATCGCTGTCACTGACAGACGCGTATGAAGTTCAGAGTAAAGTGCTGGAGCGGCGAATCGCGGGTGGTGAAAAAGTGGCGGGGTACAAGGTCGGTTGCACAAGCGGTGCGATCCGCCGTCAATTTGGTCTCACAGAACCTATTTGCGGGCGACTCATGGAGCCCTGCATCTACGATGACGGGATTACACTTGATTGGAATGCGTATGTGCAGTGCGCGGTGGAACCGGAATTTGTATTGCAGATTCAGCAGGACGTGCCCCACGATGTCGTTGATGAACGAGAGTTGATCGACGTGATTGGCTGGGTGGCTCCAGGGATCGAGATCCACCACTTCAAATTCTGGTTTGGTGATCCTACATCGCAGGAGTTGATTCTATCCAATGGCATTCATGCGGCTCTGGTCGTGGGCAGTTCCCGCCGGACTCCCGAATCGACCGCCTTCAAGACGCAGCGGGTCGACGTGTTTCGCAAGGAGCAATTGGCTGCCACGGGATTTGGTGTGGATATTATGGGTGGACCGCTCAAGTCGCTTCGCTGGCTGATCAGGCACCTGGCGGAACGGGGGGAACATCTGCGCGCAGGGCAACTTGTGATTCCAGGTTCTCCGGTCGAGCTGGTCGCGGTACGTCCGCAAGACCGAATTACCGTGTCACTGACGCAGTTCGAAAACGCAACGGCGTTGTTCCGTGAGCACTGAAGTGTCCTGGAACTTAACTGTGGGATCATCGTGTGTGGGTTTCCTCCAGTAAGAATCCACAACACAGGACCACACGAAAAAGTCGTTGGGTTTGAGTGCGGGTGTCTCCGCCGTTGATAGCGTTGGGCTGGCAGGTTTGCTACGCTGGCGGGCAAGCAAGCGTCAACACGATTTAATTCTGTCGTATCGAGTGAGGACGAAAAACATGGCGAATAGACTGCCTGTGGCGAAGCGTTCGGAGTTCCGTTGGAAACGTGCCTGCAGTGGTATTCTTGCGGTGGCTGGTTTGCTGATGTTATCGCAGCCCCTGCGCGGTGACGAAAAAGCAACGGCACCACTCAAGCTGCTCATGGTCACTGGAGGCAGCAGTCATGATTATGACAATCAGAAAATCATTCTCTCGGAAGGTATTGCGGCCCGCGCGAACGTGGTCTGGACCATCGCTCACGAGGGGGGCAAAGATCGGAATCAGAAGATACCTGTGTTCAAGAAAGCAAACTGGGCGGCAGGCTATGACGCGATTGTTCACAATCAATGTTTTGGCGGAGTGGTAGACGTGCCGTTTATCGAAGGTATTGCACGGGCGCATGCCGAAGGCACACCAGCGGTGATCATCCACTGTTCGACGCACAGTTACCGGAACGCCAAGACCGATGCCTGGCGTAAAGTGGTAGGGGTGAGTTCGTTCAGTCACGAAAAACACCGCCCGCTGACTGTCCGCAACCTCGCGGCGGCGCACCCTGTGATGCAGGGATTTCCAAAAGCCTGGAAGACTCCAGCTGGAGAACTGTACAAGATCGAAAAATTGTGGCCCAATTGTCAGCCACTGGCGACCGCTTTTGGCGTGGATACCCAGAAAGACCATGTCTGTGTGTGGACGAATCACCACGGTAAAGGTCGTGTTTTTGGCACCACGATCGGGCACCACAACACGACCATGCGAGAGAAGATTTATCTGGATCTGGTGACGCGCGGTTTGCTCTGGGCCTGTGAGAAACTGCGCGATGACGGCACGCCGCAAGCAGGTTATGGCGTGACGGGGGAAGGCGGACAACGTCGTGGCAACTAGCCTGTGCGTGTTGCGTGGGGGCGCATCTTCGTTCGCCAGGAAAATTCCAGCGCAGCGTGGCAGACGAGGGACGCCCAGCGAAGTGCGGGCACCCTCTTTTGTGGTACGCTTGTTCGCCCGCCTGCGATCAGGTCGGGCTCTATGCGATCAGGTCGTGAATCACTTCACCATAGATGTCGGTCAGTCGGAAGTCGCGTCCTGCGTACCGATAGGTGAGTCGTTGATGGTCGATGCCCATCAGGTGTAGCAGGGTGGCATGCAGGTCATGGAAGTGTACCTTGTCCTTGACGGCGTAGTACCCGTATTCATCCGTTTCACCGTATCTGACTCCGGCCTTGATTCCTCCACCTGCCAGGAACATGGTGCAGGCGTGCGGGTTATGGTCGCGGCCATCTCGCTTGCCTTGCGATACGGGAGTCCGGCCAAATTCACCACCCCACCAGACAAGCGTGTCGTCCAGCAGTCCACGTTGTTTCAGATCGCTCAACAACGCCCAGATAGGCTGATCGACTTCCAGGGCATTGGTGGTGTGGCCGTTCTTCAGGTCGCCGTGCTGGTCCCATTTGTAACTGTGGGACAACTGGATGAAACGCACCCCTTTTTCAGCAAAGCGTCGCGCCATCAGACATTGTCGCCCAAAGTCTTTGGTGGGTCCTTTGTCGATGCCGTACATCCGCAACGTTTTCTGTGATTCGTCGCTGATATCTTGAATGCTCGGTGCTTCAGACTGAAGTCGGAAAGCGAGTTCAAACGA
>CAZITS010000856.1:0-3051 GCA_964542185.1 uncultured Pirellulaceae bacterium | reverse complement strand
CCAGCAGGACACCGCAACGGACCAGACGGCAGACCAGTCCGCCTACACCCAGTCAGGCCCCGACGTGCAACTGATCAAGAACGCCGTCCACAGCTTTGCCAAAGGTGACATCGATGCCTGGCTGGCGAACTTTGCCGACGACGCGCGCTATTCCCACAACAAGTGGGGGAATCAACAGACCAGGCCGATTGCCGAACTGGCCGACGTCCACCGCGAACTGCACACCCAGCTCGACGGCGAAGTCAAAGTCCTGAATGAGATTTACGAAGTGGTGACGGTCAAAGGCGGCGGCAAGCATGGCCACGCCTGGCTACACATGGAACAGCACTTCAAGACGGGTGAAATTGTCCACGTGGCCGTCTTCGTCGCCCTCGGGATCAACAAACAAGGCAAATTGGGCTACGAGTGGGCCATCTACGACACCAGCGGACTACCGGACCAGGCTCCTTACAAACCCGCCGGCGGCGAGCGATCTGATAGCGATAACGGATCGTCTGACGATGATGGACGTTTGGCTCGCCTGTTGCGCCGGGTACGAGAGCGACTCCTCGGCGGTCGTTAAAGACCATTCCGCAACCGGCGGAAATCCCGTGAGGTCGTTTCTCAGGGATACAGCCGCAGACGCTGCCGCAATTCACGCGCAGCGTTTGTGGTCAGCCTGTGGCATTCCGCCTCATTTTGACTCGTCCTGAGACCACACAATCTGGCGAAGGGAAACCAATCATGTTACGCCGTATCGGGATACTGTTCATTCTCGCTGCCAATTCGGTTTGGTGCCACGGAGCGGAGCAGCAGTGGAAGCTGACAGTCGAGGTGAACCGCGTGGTCTATGCTCCTGGGGCGCCCGCGACCGCGCGCATTACCCTCGCGACTCCCGTGCCACCTGATGAGGCACTGGTCCTGAAAAGCCATCTCGAATTCGGGCTGTCAGGACAACTCCCATTACCCGCGCTCCAGGTCACCCGGCGCGGTCTGGCAGAGCCACTGCAACTTTCCTTCACAGCGCCAGCCGATCCCTGGGGCTACGCGCTCGTCGTCCGCGTGTTTCACAAAGAAGTGCTTCGTGCTGAATCGCGTGATGTGTTCGCGGTAGGCACCGACCACTTCCGGCTCGGTCAACAGAACAACCACGGCGGCACCATCCCCAAGCAGGTTATTGGCCTGTTTCAGGGTGACGACGGTTTCTGGCCTGCCAAGTGGCGGAACATGAAAGGTACCTGGCTGGAGATTTTCGCCGGATTGCCGAGTGACGTTTGTGGACTGGCGACTGATTGGGACCAGTGGATCACCATGCACGCCAAGTATCACATGTCGCAGGACGGCATCCGAGCCTACACCGCTGCAGCGCACCGCCTGGGCCTGCGAGTGATGATGTACAACAACGCTACTCCTTCGGGATGGGTCGGTGCTGCCTGGGCTCGCAAACATCCAGAGTGGCTCTCCTATAACTACCAGGGCGGCTTGCGCGCGGACCTGCGGGTTCAGGACCTGGAGCGCCAGAAAGTCTGGCACAAGACGCTGGCTCCGGAACAGGAAGTCGCTGCCTTCCAGCCCTTCTACCTGAATTTCCGTGACCCCGCACTCGTCAAGTTTGGCTGTGACCAGATGCTGCAAGCGTCTCGTCAGTTCGGCTACGATGGCGTCCGTTTTGACGGCCATTGGATTCTCGGTGATGTGGCAAGTGGACTGGGTTACGACATGCAAGGCCGGCGGCCCAGCGGTGGCGACAGTCCAGATAAGGTCAGCGCGCAGATTCTCCAGCAGGTGCGTGACGACACGCGGCGGCACAAACCCGACTTCGCGATTGGCTTCAATTACGGTGACCATTACCAACGGGGAGGGGCCCGCAATCCCACGGCGTACCGCACGGCCTGCGGTAAAGGCGGCATGATCCTCTGGGAAGGCGCGACGTTTGGCAAGGACTACTCGGACTGGCGTCGTGGCGCCAAGAAACTACGCGAAAACGCGCTGCGCGTGCATCAAAACGGAGGAATCCACTACGGCCAGGCGCACATGACGAGTATTACCGGATTGCCCTGCAACGATTTCTCACTGCGTTATTACTACATCACCAACTTTGCCGCCACCAGCCATATCTATGGGGGTATCTACCCGGGACATCCCAACTACCAGGAAATCCAGGGACTCTACTATCGTTTTGCACTTCGCTACGGAGAGCTGTTGTACGACGCCAACCTGCGTCCCTTGCAAGATCCCGCGGCGCATTTAAGGGTCACCGCAGGTGGTGTGGAGCATGCCGATTTATGGTGGAAGTCCTACACCTACAAACGTCAACTGCAGGGACGCTTCCAGATCATCACGCATCTCGTCAATATGCCGGCAGCAGGAGTCCGCAAAGAGACTTCCACACTCGACAAACAGCCCGCCCCCCTCGCCAACGTCCGCGTTGAATTTAGCCGCCAGCCGGAGCGTGTCTTTGTCCTCGACCCCGAGCAACCAGCTTGGGCCCACGACGCAGGCAGCGTCCGCGCTCTGGACATCCCTCGCCTCAACGCGTGGAAAATCCTCGTTCAGGAATTCCCCGGGTCCTGCGATAGTATTCCAGTGGAACGCATCCCGGAACTCGATCTGCGTGGACGGGACCGCGCGCCGGACCCGCAAGAGGGCCGCATCGTATTTCCAATTACGCTGTTTCCCAGCGGCGACGACTGCTCGTCCCTTGTCGAAGACGACGACGCGCAGTTCGGCGTGTCTTTGCAGTGTCGTGCCGCGGAAACCCGCTTGCCAACGCATAACGTGGCCCACGGGCCGTACCAGTCGATGCCTTGTGCCGCACCCGGGCGACTGCGCATTTACTTCAGGCTGAAAGTCGCAGACAACACGCGCCCCGCGGCGGTCTGCACCGTGGAAGGACGTTTCGGCAAACACACCATCCGCTGCAACCAATTCAGCAAGCCCAACGCATTCCAGCAGTTTACCTATGACTACGACCTGCCGGAGGGCGTCAGCAACTACGTGTCCCTGGATTACCACGGTGGCACCGATCTGGCGATCGATGCTATCGTCATGAAACAGCTCGCTCTGGCGTCT
>CAZITS010000855.1:0-3058 GCA_964542185.1 uncultured Pirellulaceae bacterium | reverse complement strand
CGCAGCTTGATCGGATTGATCTCCATTCCCTGCGTGGTCTTCCTGGGAATTGGCCTGGTCAACGGGCGCCGCGAGTGGATGGCCAGTCGCCAGCTGGAACGGAAACTGCAACCGCTCCGCGACGCGGGATCCCCGGTCGGCGACGCCGCGATGAGCCGGCGTTTTCGCGACGCCACATCCGACGCAGGCACCGCCGCCTGGAGTCGTATCAATCTCCTCTGCAACGCATTTCGCTGGCAAGCCGTCGATTCTCTGCCGGTGGTGGGCACGCAAGACCTGCCCGCCCGGATTGCCCCCGACACCGCCTGGGACGCCGACAAACCAGTGGGCGCGTATCTTGCGGCAATCAAGCCGATCCTGGATTTGGTTCACGCATCCGCCGAGGTCCCCATGCCCGTCTGGCAACCGGTTGAGTTTCGTGGTGTCCAGACCTTGCTGCCTCACCTGCAGGAATCACGACAAGTCGCACGAATGCTGCGTTTGGAATCGGAGCACGCACTCTTCCACCGTGAGCCCACACGCGCTATGCGCGCCATCGATTCACTGCAAGCCACCGCCGCAGCGTACGACTGGCATCTTTTCATGGTGGGAGAACTAGTTCACCTCGCGCTGTACCAGATCTACCTCGACTCCATCAGTCGATCGCTCAACGTCGACCTCTGGAACCAGGAACAGCTTGACTCGTTGCTGACACGCCTGCGGGCAGAACTGCCGATCGAAGAGAAATGGCGGGCCAGCCTGGCTGCCGAACAGCTCATGATCATCGCGACACTCGAAAACAACTCAAATTGGGCGCGACACGCGCCCACTCCCCTGCTGCCACTCTGGAGTACTCCCACCGCGAGACTCGAACTCTACAACACCTATGACGAGCTGATGACGCTGGTAGACGCGGGCGCAGACCAGCTTTCAACCCGGTCCCGCCAATGGGAGGAATCGTTCGTTCGGCAGGCTGCATCGGGTGACCGCATGCTACTGGGACTTTTCTTCCCCGCCATCCACCCGTTCGCCCTGGCACTAGACCGCGCTAGCGACAAGAGAAAAATGACCCTCACCGCCGTGGCGATTAAGGTCTATCAGACGAAGTTTGATCGCTGGCCTGCGGCGTTATCCGAACTGACTCGACTCGGCCTGCGCGACACCGACTGGATACTGAGAACACAGGGGCCAATCGGCTACGAAGTCGCGGAGACCGGAGTCGAGCTTTTCTGTTACGCTCCCGACACCTCTGAGATACAACCGAGCACCCCCACGGTCATTCGCCGCGAACCGGGAGTCGCCTACACGACGATCCCGATCCGATGAACCCGACAAATGGCACCGTAGCCGCGGATCCACTCTGATGTCGCGCACACGACACCAGCCCAAGCGTCTGTTTTCGCACGCTGTGATGCGCGCGTGGCGGGGCCCGCTGCTGAGCCTGATCAGCCTCAGTGTTTTCTGGATCATCCCACTCTCCCCCATCCTGGCCATCGCAGCCATCCGACTCAATACCACCGCGGGAACCTGGTCGCGCCGCCTGGCGCTGCTGGCGGGCTGGCTCTGCACCTTGTACACCGCTACCCTGGCAATCTGGATGCTGCTCCTCTATGCCGGCACATTGCTGGCCACAACTTCTTGACTCCGTACGACCTGGGCCCCGCCATGTCACCACTATCAAAATGGCTGACCTGTCGGCTGCCCGACCGCCCGCTCCAGGCGACAACCCGGTGTATTAATCTGGCCGTCGCACCGGTCGCCATCCTCGTCTTCGGTATCTACCGGGTCTACCCGACGGCCACCAGCCCGTTCGAGGAGTTCGCTGGCACGCTGCTCGTGATCCTAGTCGCACTGATGTGGGCGCTCTGCTTTGGGCTGCTGGCACCCTTTTGGCGTGCCTCGGGAGCCGGACACCCTGAACCGCACGAACCACAATGATGCACTCCACGGTGCAAAACGCCGCCGCCGTGCTGCTGGGCGTGCTGGGTCTGTCGTATCTTGTCCGCCACCGCCACTGGGCAGAGTGGCACAGTGTGGTCTGCGAGCGCGGATCGACTGCCCTGTTGCCTGTCAGCTTGTGCCTCCTGGCCACGGGCACACTGATCGTCAGCTGCCACAATGTCTGGACCGGTATCCCCGCGCTCCTGACCTCGCTCGGCTGGTCACTCGTTCTGAAAGCGGGTGTGGCACTCGTGTTCCCTGAGATGGCGTTGCGTGGGATGGCCCGAGTCACTCCGGGACATTCGCGACTACTGTGGCTACCTGGCAGCATCATGCTGGCCATCGGGCTCCTGCTTGCCTGGTCACTCTACACGCGTGAAACCAGCCCTCTTCCGTAAGCAAGTCTCCCGAGATCGCAATGGCACGCCAGCAAACCGCCTCCCCGGTCGGAGATCCGCAGTTTACCTGCCTTCATCTTGCTCCACCTCTAGCCAGCAGGGACAATCTATGTGATCCATTACCTGTTTCAGCTGCAGCTGCGCGGGGTTACGTCATGAACACCCTGACACCCGAAATGACCGGACTCCTGGGAGCGGTCATCGGCAGCGTGATCGGCTTTGCCGGTGGCCTGCTGGGAACCTGGATGGCATTTCGCAACGTGCCCGGCGGCGTACAGAGTCGTTTTCTCAAGAAGGCAGCCGTGTTCTGCTGGATTGGTGCCCTCGCCTTCACCGCCACAACCCTGCTGGTCCCCGGGACATGGAAGTGGTTGCTGTGGAGCGCGTACGGCCCGCTGCTCGCCTGGTTCATTCGCTACGTGAAGCACACCCAGGCGGCTCTCCAGACAGCTCCATCTGTTGACGATCCAACAGCGTGACCGACTTCTCCACGCCTCACAGACGCCGCCATCGTAGGGGTCCGACCCCGCTTCTGGCCGCTGCGCCAACACACGTCATGGACACCTGCTTCTGCTCACAGCGATCGTCAGAACTTCCAGAAACCCGCGGGATCAGCACCGACCCGCAGCCACTTCCGCTCCCCCGCGCTTGATTTCCGCCGGCCCGGACTCAACAATCGATCTGCTGAACTGGGTCGTAACCTGACCGCCGTCGACGTCACCACACGACTGCCAGATCTG
>CAZITS010000854.1:0-3063 GCA_964542185.1 uncultured Pirellulaceae bacterium | reverse complement strand
CGCAATTCGCCGCGAAGTGGAAAGTCCGCGGCGCGGAGCGTGTCGTGTTGGGATTGCCGGGTCAAATGGTACTCGGACGGTTCTTTGAACTTCCGCCAACCATGAAGGCGAAGGCACGGGACGCCGCGATCCTGTACGAGGCCAAACATCAAATCCCATATCCGCTGCAGGAGTTGGTGTGGCATCCGCACGTCGTTAAACACACGGGCGAAGACGGCAACATGATTGAGGCCTCCGTCGCCTTGCTGGCCACGCACACCAAGAATGTCAACGAACGGTTGAAGCCGCTGGCAGATCAGGGCATTACCGTGGACGCAGTGCAAAGCGAGTGTGTTGCGTTGCACAATCTGATGCACTTCGAATACTTCGACACGGCCGAATCTCCGTCGCAGTCGGATCGGACCGAGGCGATTGTCGCCGTCGACGTCGGTGCGCAGGGCACCAACTTTGTTGTGTGTAGTTCCGGACAGCTGTGGTCCCGCAGCTTTGCCGTGGCCGGTGATGCCTTCACACGCGCGCTGGTAAGTCGTTTTCGTCTGACAAGTCAGCAGGCGGAAGCGGTCAAGAAACGCATAGACAAAGCTCCTCAGATTCATGAAGCCGCCTCCGCGTTGGAGGTGCCATTCCGCAACCTGCAAAGTGAGATCAAGCGTTCACTGGAACGCGCGTGCCAGGTTCACACTGGATTGCGGATCAAGCACTTGTATGGCCTGGGCGGCGGTTTTCAAGTGCACGGGTTACTGCGTTTTCTCTTGTCGGGACGGACTAGATAGGACGGTCTTATGCGCTGGTTCGTAAGAGTCGTGTTGGCGGGCTTGCTGACGGTGGTGGTCACCGGGTGCGGTGGTCTATCTCAATCGGACATGAAACAGCATGCGCTACGACGTTCGTCGGGAAACGACGATAATCAACCACCGCAGGCGGCGAAGCCGACTGCAGCAGGCCCGGCGAAAAAGAAGGCCGCCCGCGAGACCACAAAGCGTCCCGGGACCACGGCAGCGACGCAACGAAAGTCTGGTGGTAAACCGCAACCGCGTCCCACCGCAGCCGCACCGGGAAAGCAGCCAGCGCGGCCGTTCGTGCCGTTGTCACAACTGACCACGGTGAAGAAGCCATCGCAACCGTTATCCGTTCAGCAACAGCGGCAACGCACGATTAATAGCATGCGGCAGATCTCCGCTGGATTTAAGGCCTATATCAAGGAGCACCGCACGTACCCCCGTCAGGCGATTGTCGATAGCGACGGCTGGCCACTACTCAGCTGGCGCGTCGCGCTGCTTCCCTACCTTGGCTATGAATCGCTTCACAGCCAGTTTCGCCTCGATGAGCCCTGGGATAGCGATCACAACAAGAAGCTGTTGGCCTACATTCCGCCCGTCTTTGTGTCGCCGGATCGGTTTGACGTAACGACAAATTTGCTTGTGCCGACGGGGGCCAACATGGTTTTCCCGCCGGACAAGGCGATCGTGCCGCGACACATTGAAGACGGCGCGGCACTGACGGTGGTGCTCCTGGAAGTCGATGATGAGCTGGCCGTGCCCTGGACGAAACCTGCCGATTACAAAGTCGATCTCTCCAATCCCAAAGCTGGCTTGGGCAGATTGCGGCAGGACGGTTTCTTTGCCGTCTGGGCTGACGGCGTCGTCACCGAAGTCAGCAACCAGGCTACCGGTTTGTCGATTCTCGCTGCGTTCACGATCGAGTCCGGTGACCAGGTAGTGCGGGGACGCATTGCCAAGCCGGCGCGAGCCCAACCGGACACTCGGCGGCAAGTAGCGAACACGGACGAGCCCATGAAAAGAGCTCGGTCCGGTATTGTCGCTCCTCCGCGGCAAGGAGTCGCACAACAACTACCAGGGCAGCGTCGTCGCGGGCGACTTCCGGTGCCTCCCAAAGATCATCGAGCAAAAGCGCGCGCCCTGTTTCGCCAGGCGTATGGGAAGGACTACGAAGAGGCCAAAACTAAGTACGGCAAGATAGAACTCGGTAAGAAGCTACTGAAGAAATCACGCGAAGTTCGCGAAGACCCAGCAGCACAATACGTATTGCTAAACATCACGTGGCAGGTTGCCGCGGAAGGAGCCGATCTGCGCACGGCGATTGCTGCCATCGAGCAAATGTCAAAACTGTTCGACATCGACGACTTTGACATCAAAGTCGAGGCACTGGAGAAGCTCGTCAAAATCAAACGCAGTCGCAAGGAGCGCCGCAGCAGTGAGAATGAACAGATGCGCTCGGAAGCAGAAAAGCTCATCGACCGTGCCATTCAGATCGACAACTACGACAAAGCGCTGTCGCTCTACGCAATCGCCGTCACCGCAGCGCGCCGCCTCAAAGACCGTGAACAGCTCAAGGACACGATGGCCCTCAAGAAGGAGATCGATATCGCCAAGATGGCGTTCGGCCGCGTCCATCGCATGATTGAGATTCTCGAGCGTGACCCGAAGGATCCACAAGCCAACACGGCCGCCGGCAAATACTACTGTCTGGTGAAAGGAGAATGGGAGAAAGGGTTGCCGTTGCTGCGGAACAGCGATGACGCCGCGCTTCGTCTCCGTGCGGACATGGAGTTTGAGGATACTTCGACGACCAAGATGCAGGTCGAGTTGGCGGACGCTTGGTGGGCGCTGTCCAAAGTGCGCAACGACCATGCCGAGCAACTCCAGTTGCGGGCCGTTTACTGGTACTACAAAGCGCTACCGCAACTGAAACGTGACTTGGTCAAGGTCAAGGCCGAGCTGCGTATTCGCGAAGCCCAGGAAGAGCACGGCAAGAGCGAAGTTCGAGCTCTTCGCGATCGGGTACGCGAGGAAACCCGCGCGGCACGACGGGCCGGTCGCGGCACCGGCTAGCCGCGGCCAACCAGCGGCATTGCGCTGGCCATCGCCGTCATGAACTGTGCGTTCGCTTTCAATGGCAGGCTGGCCATGTAGGCCACCGAGTTGGCGATGTCGCGAACGTCCATCATGGCTTCCGTTTTCACGGTTTCGTCCGCTTGCAACACCCCTTTCCTGAGCCGAGCCGACACGTCGGTCAAGGCATTACCGATGTCAATTTGTCCGC
>CAZITS010000853.1:0-3064 GCA_964542185.1 uncultured Pirellulaceae bacterium | reverse complement strand
TGGATGTGAGGATCGATATAGTACATCTGCTGGGCTCACTTGCGAGGCGGGAAGAATGTGGTGGGACTGGAACGCACGTGGCGATGGTTGTAGATCAAATGCCGTATTGTTCTCGCCAGTCATCTTCATACGACCTGGAGAAAATCAGTTGAACCTGTTCGGCACGATCGTTGGTCGGTGACTGCAACGCGTCGAGTGCCTCCCAGATTCGCTTCAGTCGTGGATCCGTTGCAACATCACCTGATGCACGATTGAGACGATCGAAGGCAGCTGCCAATTCCAGGGTTTTACCACGGATCTGCAGGAACTCACGATCGAGAATCTCGTCAGCAGTCATCGTTGTCGCCATGGGTGTCTCTCTCTAATGAGAATGACAGAACTCGGTGGGGTCTGTTTTCACGTCAGGCCGGCCGGCATCGGCACCGGCCAACCGTACTTAGTTTCTATGTCCGCGGCGCTGAAATCAAGCGGGAATCCACGTTCAGAGCCGACAAAGGCAATGACTGGCGTCAGAGTGGACCTGTGAGTTAATGTTCATCGATTGGGCGGATTTGCCGGGTTGGGCGAAACGGCATCGAGTGGGGCAGGGCGAGTACCCCCGGGGCCGTCGCTCTCTCGTCCGACTGTCCCCCCCCTGATCCACGGGCTGGCGGCTTGTGGCGGGACTTGCCAGGCGATTCTCCGTGTGGCATATTGCGAGTTTTTGTCCAACTAGACCGAAACCAGGGTATTGGTTGATGCAGATCTGGCCCGCTATCGACTTGCGTGGCGGCAAGTGTGTCCGTTTGCGGCAAGGTGATTACGGTCAGGAGACGGTTTTCGGCGAGGATCCGGTAGCGGTTGCTCGGCAGTGGGTTGACGAAGGTGGCGAGCGGTTGCACCTGGTCGATCTCGATGCCGCGCGCTCGGGAACTTCGGCGAACCGTTCGGTGATCGCTGCGATCGTCGAGGCTGTGCCGGTACCTTGTCAGTTGGGTGGTGGAGTTCGTGACGAAGCTCGAGTTCGCGAGGGCTTCGAACTGGGGTTGGATCGTCTGGTGGTGGGGACCCAGGCGATCAAGGATCCAGACTGGTTTCGCGATATGACCGGGGCTTACCCAGGGCAAATGGTGCTAGGAATCGATGCTCGCAACGGATTGGTGGCGACGGATGGATGGCTGGAGACCAGCGAGTTGCCGGCAATCGAACTTGCACAGCAATTTTCTGATGCACCGATTGCTGGAATTGTTTACACCGATATTGCGCGGGACGGAATGATGCAAGGCCCGAACGTGACAGCGCTCGAGGAGATGCTTGACGCGGTACAGGTACCGGTGATTGCATCGGGGGGCGTATCCCAGTTGGAGGATGTCACACGGTTGGCACAAACTACGGTGAGCGGATGTATTGTAGGTCGAGCGCTGTACGAAGGGACGTTGGGACTCTCTGACGCAGTTGCGGTTGGCCATTCGAAACCCCTGGCGGAACCCTGACGCCGTACAATCAGTGCGTTGCGCGACGTATAGATTCAACTTGATTCCAACGATCCTGAGTATTTCTGTATTCTAAGAAATGAGCTGGTATTCGATGCTGAACCGTTGCGGTCGGAAGTGTTCTCGTGGTGGTCAGCACGTAACTGCAGAAGGAATTCGGTATGGCGATAGCAGTTGGTGACATTCGCAATGTGGCACTTTGTGGTCACGGTTCGTCCGGAAAAACAACGCTTGTAGACAAGATGCTGGTGAGCAAGGGACTTACCAATGCTAATCCTAGTGTGGATGACGGTACCAGCGTTTGTGATTTTGATCCGGAAGAAAAGAATCATAAATACACGATTGAATCCAGCCTGATCCATTTCGAGCATGGCGGCAAACAGTTGCATGTCATCGACACACCGGGGTACCCAGACTTTATTGGGCAGACCATTGGGGCGTTGCGGGCTGTGGAAACTGCCATTGTTGTCGTCAATGCGCAGTCGGGGATTGAGGTAAATACACGTCGCGTGTTCGACGAAGCTGGTAAGGCCGGTTTGGGACGCATCGTCGTAGTCAACAAAATGGATGCCGACAACATTGACTTTGACGGGATTGTCAGTTCGATTCGCGAGATGTGGGGCAATCAGTGTGTGTTGTTGAATGTGCCTCTGGGGCAGGGGGCTGATTTCAAAGGAGTGGCGAGCACCCTGGACGTTCCGGACGATACTTCTGGCGCCTTAGTCGACCCTGGTGAGATTCACGATGCTTTGTTGGAATCGATCATCGAAGTCGACGAAGAGGTAATGGAACGCTATTTCGAAGGCACGCCGCCGACAGATGACGAGTTGTCACGCTTGATTGTCCAGGCCATCGCCGCGGGTAGTTTGATTCCCATTCTCTGTACCTCGGGAAAAAATGACATCGGTTTAACCGAATTGCTGGACACCATCGTTCAGGGTGGCTTGTCACCGGAGCACGTGACGCGAGAGGCCAGTCAGGATGGGGATTCCGGAGAGGTTCAGCAGGTCGCAGACGGACCTCTGGTCGCTCAGATTTTCAAGACGAGAATCGACCCGTTCGTGCAGAAACTGAGCTACATTCGAGTCTATTCTGGAATCCTGAAAAAGGACCAGCAAACACCTGCCTCGTCGGCACGTAAAGGCGTGAAGATGGGCCAGTTGCTGAAGGTGCAAGCAAACGAGACGCAGCCTGTTGACGAGGCCGGGCCCGGTGAAATTGTCGCCGTTGCCAAGATGGAGGAGATTGCCACAGGTACGAGCCTGGGTGAAAAACTAATGCCCGAGATTGACTTTCCAATGCCTATGGTAGGACTGGCTGTAGCGCCCAAGAGTCGTGGTGATGAGACCAAACTATCGGGAGCGCTCAACAAGGTTGTCGAAGAGGACCCTACGTTTCGGTTGGACCGCGACGCGCAAACCAAGGAATTGGTAATGACGGGCATGAGCGAGTTGCACCTGACGATCGTGCAAGAGCGTTTGCAGCGTCGAGATAAACTCGAGGTTGAGACCAAGGAGCCGAAAATCCCGTTTCGGGAGACGATTCGCTCGGACGCGGAAGGCAGTTATCGGCACAAGAAGCAGACGGGTGGC
>CAZITS010000852.1:0-3064 GCA_964542185.1 uncultured Pirellulaceae bacterium | reverse complement strand
AATTCTCTCACCAGGGTAACGGCCTGACCATTGACCTGACCGAGGTAAAGGAGGATGTCGCCGACACAATCATTCGCATCGAGTTGCAGCAACCGCTGCCGGAGAACGCGCTTCCGAGACTCGCTCCGTACAAGCTGACAGAGAGAGACGAAGGAAAGCGGGTCCCCGGCAATTTGGCCTGGCAGAAGTCGGGCCGCTTACTTTCCCTGGACGGCTCCCAGGGTCTTGCCCCTTCGAGTGAAGTCTACTTCGCCTCCCTGGCGGTGGACGGGGACCCTAAATCCTTCGCCGTGGCAGGAGGGCAATTTGCCTGGACTCTCGAGGTCGATCTGGGCGAGGCACAAACCGTTTCCCGGGTGCGGATTCTTTTTGCCAAAGGCTATCCCACGGACTACGCGATCGCCGTCTCCGCCGACGGTAAAGAATGGACCGAGGTTCACCGTGGGGCAGGGACCCCGAACGGAAAATACGAGCATACCTTCGCCTCCACTTCAGTCCGCTACGTGCGTGCACTCAGCTACAAACCCAACGGGCGCGGCCAGGAGGGAGGACAAATGTGCGTGGCCGAGTTGGAGGTGTATGAAAAGTGAGGGCCTGCAAACAATGGCGCTCGACATGCTTAGCAGCGATGAGAAACTTACCACCGGCAGGACGGGCATTTTCGACCGACCTGACCGGGACGCGAGATTCATCAGACCACCGGTTACAATTTCGTAATACGAGCAGGCTGGCTATCGCCTACGGACCCGCCGGTGCATTCTCAGAAGCATCCTGCTCCACCTCCGGTCCGGCCAGTTTTCACGAACCAGCTGTGCGAGTTCTATGGGGCCGCGGCGTTCTGCCAACCACAATTTGACTGTGGCTACATCCGTTAAACCGCGTGACGTTGGGCGGAAGTCATCGCTTCCCCATTAATTGACGCGAACCTCGATCGTCAACAAGATCAGCGGCACAGAATCACTGTGGAACGTGAGTCGATTTCGACCATCAAGCAGCATTTTCGACTCGGCCCGGAAGAGTATCTCTTTGACGGGTTTGATATTTCGCGATGAATTTCCGTCTTGCCTTTTGTCAGCAAGAAACTCATCCGCAACCGGCTGGATCTCGATTGCATGCCCCGCCGAGAACTCGTTGATATGAAGTCGCAAATCTTTCAGCCGGTTGCCTGGTTCTCCTTCAACGAACACCTTGACCTCGACTTGACGACTCTCAGGCTCCGAGGCCATCAACATCGAGAGCACCCTTGGCAAGGCGGCTTCTGCGACACACGGCACCTGATCAGGTCCGTCAACCCCCTGATACTTCCAGTCTTTTCCGCCGGCGGTCAGGGTGTAGGTCTTGGGTTTGCCACGCAGCTTGTCAAGGTCGCGTAGTTCTCTCAGCACCTCAAACTTCGTTTCCTGATCACGGAACAGCTGCCGGGCTCGCGGAACGAAGAAGTTAAAGAGATAGACTCCGTCGGCTCCACTGGCATAGTAAGCCGCGGCAAATCCACGCAGCTTCCGCTCATCCAGCGGCATAAAGCGTGCGGGATCACGTTTCTCGTAATCGGACAAAGGAAACCGCGCGGGATTGCTGGCGGTGTATTCGACGCCGGCATAAAACGCGACCTTCTCGCCGATCAGACGCCTGAATTCATCGACATTCATCTGCCACGACGTGTGGCAAAACCCACTGGCCGTCACTCCGTCGATCAAACCTTCGCGCGTCCACCGCTTTACATCCAGGCCAAGGTCATAGGCTGTCGCTGCCGCATCGGGCACACGCACTAACAGCTTTTTCTCGCCTTTACTACTCTTTAGTAGTTTGCTCGTCGTCTGTACAAACTCCGTCATGATGGCACGGTGTTTTCCAGACCTGCCCAGCGGAAAATACGGAGGGTGCCGCAGAAAATCCAACTCAAGGACATCAAAACGGTAGCTCGTGATCAGTTCGCGAATCAGGGCCAAATAATGTTCACGCACCTCCGGATGCCGATAGTCGAAGGTGTGCATAATCAGTTGATTCTTGCGGCGAAACTTCGTCTTCAGTCGCCACTGTGGATGATCCCAGTAGAAGTCACTGACCCACGGATGGCGTCCTGACTTATAGGTGCCATGGCTATCATTCATACGTACCGATACACCAGGAGCAATACTGGCTTGACGGCAACGTGCTAGAGCACGGGCCAGGTAATCACATCCCTGATCAACCAGGCGTTTCATTTGTTGATGCGTAGTGTAATGCGTCTGCCAGACACGACTTGGATAGTTGACTCGCTGGCCGTTGACGTTGATCAACATCAGATCCGCTCCGCCATCGGCCACTTCATCGACCATACGGTCCACGTGGTCTGGCGTCATCGGTTCCTTGGTGTAGCTGAAAAACGAAATCCAGTCTTGGTTGTAAATGACTTTGTATGCTGACTTCTTTTGCAGCGGCACGTCTTGGGCGTGCGCCGAAAGAATGGAACAGTTTAGCGACGCCAGAATTGAAACCGTCGCAATGAACCTGTTAACGGTACTCATATTGTCCCTGTGTTGTCGCTGAGCTATTCCGATGATGTTTTCGGGGTCAAACACAACAAACACAACCTCCCAGGGGGGAACATAAGGAGCACTAATGCCCGAATTACCTATCTCAGGGGATTGGCTCGACAAATATCGTGTCCAGCTCCTTCGGTTGGTACATCCAGACGCCACCAGTATAGAGGCGGGCGCGGCGGCGTGTGTCGGGGGGCGGCCCAGTAGCGTCAGCAGCTGGGCCAGGTGCCGGGTTTCCGCCGCCGAAAGTTGCTGACGCAGGTCGGCCGCCAGTCGCTGTTGCGCGCGCTGATTTACGTCGGATTTGGCGCGCCCTCGCTGGATAAGCGCTGTTTCCTGCGGAGCATTCGCATGCTGTTCGAGTTCGGGGCGATGTCAGAGGTCGATGTGACGACCCAGCTGACGGCACGGGGCGCGGAATCGTGCATGCTGTACGAGACACTCCAGACCGCAGACAGGAACGTGGCTTGACGTGTTGAGGAGCAGATGTTCTGGTATGCTGCATGCCCCCTGGGTCGGAACCGCCCGTGATTTCCAGTTGC
>CAZITS010000851.1:0-3068 GCA_964542185.1 uncultured Pirellulaceae bacterium | reverse complement strand
CACGAAATGCTTGTCGAGGAGTTTGGCGATCCAGAGGATCGGCATTAACAGCAACTTCAGCCAAAGCAACTTGGATGAACTGGAATCCGATTTATTCATAAAGGGTCTTTCCGTTCACGGTCGTGAAGGTGGATACTCACGGGACAGGCGTTCGGAAACGAACGCATCTACCTGGGCTGATGAACAAACATCATGGCACCTGTGTTGCAGCGGAACAAGGGGAAACTCAGGCAGGAGATCCGGGTTGACCCTGCCTGTAATGCAGCTCGACGCGTTCGTTTGCGGATTACTACTGCCCACCGACAGAACGCTTTGACGTGTCAACCAGACGGCAAAATCCCTGGGATTCTCGGTGCACGAGCTTCTCCAGACGTATCGTGGCGACCTGCGTTTCCATACCTGGCATCTGGTTGACCAGGGCGACGCCGGCTTGCGGCCCCAACACGCTGACTGCCGACGCCATGCTATCTGCCAGCATGCCAGTCGCCCCCACGACCGTAACCCGGCTACGGTGTTGCAGTCCGAGACCGGTACGCGGGTCGACGATATGCGAATACCGTTGGCCGCCAATTTCCACGTACTGGCGGGCGTCTCCCGACGTCGCAACCGCCTGGTTGCGCAGCAGGAGGAAACGTTGCGGTACCTCGTCTGGATCCAGTTCACTAATCGCGATCGACCAGCCCAGCCGCCCTGGCGGCGGTTCACCCACCGCAATATCGCCACCTCCATCTACCAGGGCGCGCTGAATTCCGTTGGCACGCAAACAACGGAGCGCCTCATCAACGGCAAATCCTTTCGCGATGCCACCTAGATCCAGCCGCATGCCACGGCGCAACAACCGCGCATTTTTCGATCCTGCGTCTAAACGCACGGCGTGAAAATCGACTGCTTCAAGAGCCTGAGCAAGACGTGCACGGGACGGCAGTTGTTTTTTGCGTCGCGCTCGTCGCCAAAGCTTCGTTAGCGGCCCCACGGTGACATCAAAAGCACCGCCGCTCCGACAGCTGACCCACTGCGAGGTCCTGAGGACATCACCCAGCTCGCTACTGATTGGGACAAACCGGTCAGACGGAGCAGTTCGACTCAGGCGGTTCAACTCACTGTCAGACTGGTAGTCACTGAGCATCGCGTCCAGCTCGGCAATCCGGCTGAATGCCAACGCTAGTACAATTCGTACTTGTTCCGGTTCGGCGGCATAACACACTACCCGAAAGCGAGTACACATATGGATTTCACTGGACTCGTAACGACTTAGTGCCGTGTGGTCACCGTCGGATCCGAACAGAACCAAACACAGTCCGCAAAAAATGCCCATCTGCAACCCGTTTCCTGTCAATCTAACTTGCGTCAGTGTACCCCGCCTGCGGCACGCTCAAACGCGTTACAAAACACGCCATCTGACAACCTCCAGCTACGCCCCCTTGTTACCAGTACGCAAGTACAAAACAAGGCCGCGTAATTGCCGCATTAATTGCGAGGTGGTATTCTAATAAGAATAGGTCAAATGGATGGTGGCAGTTCCTTTTTAGTGCCCACTTTCTTGCCGACTGCCCATTTTGCGTTCTACTCTTCCGCCCGGCTTCAGGGAGTTTCAGTTATGGCTTCACCCGATCAACCCCGCAAAAAAAAGACGCCCACGTCCCGTCGTGATTTCATCAAGAAGTCGTCTTTACTGGTCGCCGGCGGAGCAGTCAGCGGAAATCTGTCCGTCGCGCGCGGCGCACACGCATTCGGCGATGACACAATCAAGATTGGCCTCATCGGTTGTGGTGGTCGCGGAACGGGTGCCGCCAGCCAGGCGATGAACACGGCAGGTCCGACTCGGCTGGTCGCCATGACGGATGCCTTCGAAGACCGTCTCCAAGCCTCTCTTCGCGGTCTGAAGTCACAACACGGTGACAAGGTGGACGTTCCTAAGGAACAGCAATTCACGGGGTTCGACGGTTACAAAAGCGTTCTAGAGTGCGACATCGATCTGGTAATCATGGCAACGCCTCCGGGTTTTCGACCACTCCACTTTGAAGCGGCCGTCGCAGCCAACAAGAACATTTTCATGGAAAAACCCGTGGCTGCTGATGCACCTGGAGTGCGCCGCGTACTTGCCGCCAACGCGATTGCTCGCGAAAAAAACCTGGCCGTGGCTGTCGGGTTACAGCGTCATCACGAGTCCGCCTATCGCGAAACCATTGCACGCCTCCAGGACGGTGCCATCGGTGACATCAACCTCACACGTGTTTATTGGAATGGCGGTGGCGTATGGGTACGTCCACGTCAAAAGGGTCAGAGTGAGCTCGAATACCAGATGCGCAACTGGTATTACTTCAATTGGTTATGTGGCGACCACATCGTAGAACAGCACATTCACAATTTGGATGTCACGAACTGGCTTAAAGACGCGTACCCCGTTGAAGCGCAAGGGCAGGGCGGGCGCGAGGTCCGCAATGGCATCGATCACGGCGAGATCTTCGATCATCACTTTGTCGAGTTCACCTATGCGGATGGGTCGAAGATGTTCAGCCAGTGCCGCCACATCCGCAATTGCTGGAACAGTGTCTCCGAACACGCCCACGGAAGTCGTGGTACCGCGAACATCAGCGGCGCCAAGATTTTTGACGCGGATGGTAAACGCGTATGGGCATATGGAAAGGGCGGCCGCGGGGGCCACCAACAGGAACACCACGACTTGTTCGCCCAGTTGCGCCGAGGTGAACTACCCAATGAAGGCGATTACGGCGCCAAGAGCACGATGACTGCCATTCTGGGACGCATGGCAAGTTATTCTGGCAAGAACATCCGCTGGGACGACGCCATCAATTCGGAGATTGTGCTGGCTGACGTCGACAGCCTGGCATCAATGGCAGATCCGGCGCCGATCAAACCGGCGCCCGATGGCCGCTACGCAATTCCCACGCCCGGCAAAACCATAACGGTGTAACCAGTCCGTCACGGTTCTCGACAAAAAACGGTCACGGGGTCAGTGCGTCGGACCTAAAGTGCCGGCGTAGCAATGCAACCGTTGCCGCTGCTGCAGAGAAAAGCCGGCAGCGGCTCTTGTCCACTGCGCCTCC
>CAZITS010000850.1:0-3073 GCA_964542185.1 uncultured Pirellulaceae bacterium | reverse complement strand
TTGCGGACCTGTAGCGGGCTCCCGGCTTCGATCGCGGGTAGCCGATGTGGTACATGAGGGGCCTGCGTTATTGGTGATTCCAGCTGGTCATGGAGTCAATCGGTTATTCGTAATTCCACTTCAAGATCCAGGGATCCGCTGTGCGCTTCTGGAACCTGCGCAGGGATTGTTTCATCTCGGCCAGGATCGGGGCATGCTGTTTGGCGGCTACCAGGTTGACACCCTCGTGTGGGTCGTTTTCCAGATCGTACAGTTCAAACTCAGGGCGCTGAATGTAGCTGCCGACGGTCTTGGCACCATAGGGAGCTTGCTGCCCGAGTTGGAACTGGGCTTGCCAGGTGGGTGCGGCCCACAGGTCGGACGCAAACGGGAAGGGGAGCGGATAGGCCAGGTTCCAGATGAGTTTGAATCTGGTTCCGCGGACGACGCGCATCGGATAGTACATGGTGATTTCGTGGAAGGTGTGGGAGGCGTAGACGCGGTCCCATCCTGGTGATTTTTCACGCTCCAGAACTTCTAGAAAGGAGCGGCCGTGAAAGGTGCCCCGCACGGTGGCACGGGATTTCTGGCTGCCACGCGGGGCGTTTGGTAGTTGGGCCAGCAGGTTGGCGGATAGCGTGCCCGTCTGCCGGTTCAACTGGCCGGCGAAATCGAGAATGGTTGGTGTCAGGTCGACCCAGCTCACCATTGCCTGGGTTTGCCCGCCACGCCGCGGGTTATACGGATTCCGGATGACGCAGGGTGACCGCATACCGCCTTCATAGAGTGTGGTTTTAGCGCCCGGCATGGCGATGCCGTGATCCGAAATGTAGATCACGAGCGTATCTTTCCAATGCCCGGTCGTTTTGAGTAATTCCAGCAGGCGTCCCAGTCCCTGGTCGATACGAGAAATCGACTGGTAATACTGCGCGAGTTCCGCTCGGCAGGTGGGGGTGTCGGGAAGAAATCCAGGGACAATGACATCGGCCGGATCGTAACGCACCTCCTGCACACCTGGGTATCCTTTGCTTTGCGGAGCCGGGTTCCCAAAGCGATTGGGTTGGTGTGCCAGTTCGGTCGCGGTGCCACCACCGCGATGAGGATCGGACGTGCAGAAATAGAGAAAAAAGGGTCGTTCGCTTTGTTGTTGGAGAAAGGCCTGGCAACGGTTGGCCATCACGACGGGGCTGCGAGTGGGGCCGGGAATCACCTCTTCAAACGCGTAGACCGACTCAGGTGCCACATGGTATTTTCCGCACCGCGCCGTACGGTAACCGGCTTTTGTCAGGTATACCGGCAGACTGCCGACGTTCGCAAAGCTGCTGAATTTGTGGTAGTGGTGCTGGTGTCCGTAATGCCCGTTGGCGTGGTTGTGCAAGCCGGTCAGAATGACCGAGCGGCTGGCAGAACAACTGGCGGTCGTGCAAAACGCGTTGTGGAAGAGAGTGCCATCACGCGCCAAGGCGTCCAGGTGGGGTGTTTGTATCACGGCGTTGCCATAACAGCCGGCATCCAGCCCCTGGTCATCGGTTACGAATAGCACGATGTTGCGCGGCGCCGCGTGGGCGGCCACGGTAGTTCCCATCAGAGCGACCAGGAGGCCGCGAAACAGCCAGCAACGGACCATGAGTTCTCTCCTTGCCCAGGGGCAGTAATGAAGGCAATGGGCAGTGGTGAAGGCAACGGAGTCTTGGGAATCCAATGCGGGGCAGACTGCCAGACGTATGAAGGCTTGCGGAAACAGGGCGGCGGTCAGGGGACCCGGTATCTGGCGGACATCTGCGTTTCGCCCTGCCGTGACCGCACCAGACTGGCCATCATACACTACGATGGTTCCAGCAGTGCGATACGGTGTTTTCTGCCATCCGGTCGGAGGGGGACTTGCGGCCTGCGTGGGGCGCCGTTTGGGGGTCGTTCAGTGCGCTAGAGTGCGTGGCCGGCTGTAGCGATTTGCCAGGGAATCCGCCACAATAACCGACGCGATTGAGAAGTCCCTGAGGGACGCCCGTTTTTCATCAGAAAGCCAGATCCTTATGCAATATCGAACGTTAGGTAATAGCGGTTTGTTGGTTTCGCCCATTTGCCTGGGGACGATGACGTTTGGTGAGCCGGTTCCTGAGCCCGAGGCGATTGACCTGGTCCATGGCGCGCTTGACTTGGGTATCAACTTCATCGACACGGCCAACGTGTACGAAGGGTACCAGCGCGTTCTGGGAAGTGCCGGCGGTGTGGCGGAGGAGATCACTGGTAAGGCGCTGCGAGACCGCCGCGACGGCGTTGTTTTGGCGACGAAGGTTGGTGCTCCTGTCGGACCGGGACCACAGGATCGCGGGTTGTCGAAGACACACATCTTGCAACAGTTGGAACGTAGTCTGCGGTTGCTGCAGACAGATTACATCGATCTCTACATTATTCACTGGCCGGACAAACATACGCCGCTGGAAACAACCCTGGAGGCGATGGATGTTGCGGTCCGCCAGGGCAAGGTCCGCTATTTTGGCGCGTCGAATCATGATGCCGGCCAGCTTTGCGAGTTGCTCTGGTTGGCCGATCGATCGGGTGGTCCACGGGTTGTCTCTTCCCAGATTCCCTACAGTTTGCTGCGGCGTGAACTTCACTACGATTTGGAGTTCTGTGCGCGGCATGCGATCGGAGTCACACCCTACCAGTCACTCCAGGGTGGTTTGTTGACTGGGAAATATCGCCGGGATGCGGAGCCCCCCGCTGATTCGCGGGCGGCGGAAAAACCGCAGTGGGTCTGGGAACGTGACACCGCTTTATACGATCGGCTGGAAGTCCTGGAAGGCCTGGCTCGTGAAGGCGACATTCCGATGGTTCAATACACATTGGCTTGGACTTTGGCGCAGCCGGCAATGAGCTCGCTGGTAGTGGGTGCCAAGCGACTGGAACAAGTTGCCCAGGCTGTAGGTGCGCTCGAAATTACCATTCCGTCTGACCACTTTGCACGCGTCGATCAGACTTGTCCACTTCCCTGGAAGCAGCCGGATCCGATCCGGCCTGCATAGCAGGCGGATTGCATCCCTGGTGAATAAATACCCTGGTGAATAAATAACGGTACATCGTGATTTTCAAC
>CAZITS010000849.1:0-3079 GCA_964542185.1 uncultured Pirellulaceae bacterium | reverse complement strand
ACGGCTGCAAGAACAGAACTTGTCGAGACGATTATCGTGCGTCACGGCATCAAGAATCCTCGCGTAATTCAGGCGATTCGTGACACGCAACGTCACGAATTTGTTCCCTTGAAACTCCGCAACAAGTCCTATTTTGACATGGCCTTGCCAATTGGAAATCGGCAGACGATTTCATCCCCCTTCATCGTGGCTTTCATGACCCAGGCACTCGATGCCAGACCCACTGACCGTGTACTGGAGATCGGAACTGGGAGTGGCTACCAGGCTGCGGTACTCAGCCCCCTGGTAAGCGAAGTCTACTCGATTGAAATTGTGCCGGCACTGGGAAGACGCGCCGCTGCAACACTCAAGCGTCTCAAATACGAGAATGTTTTCACTCGCATCGGAGATGGTTTTCAAGGTTGGCCAAGCCGGGCGCCGTTCGACAAAATCATCGTGACCTGCTCTCCCGAAAAGATACCCATCCCTCTGGCCAACCAATTGAGAGAAGGAGGTTTGATGGTTGTTCCAGTAGGAGAACGCTATCAGCAAACACTCTACTTGCTGCAAAAAAAACAAGGGAAACTTGAGTCGCTTGCCCTGCGCCCAACCCTGTTCGTACCCATGACAGGCCGTGCCGAGAAAGGCCGCGCAATCAAACCAGACGCACTCAACCCGCACGTCGTTAACGGCAACTTCGAACAAAATGTCGACGACAATGGATTTGTCGAAGGTTGGTATTACCAGCGACAAACGAAATGGAAAACCGCTACCGATGCACCCCAAGGTCGTTCCTATGTAACTTTCCAGAACGAGGATCCAGGACGTCATTCACACCTTTTGCAAGGATTTGCGATTGATGGGCGCGCACGAGGTGCCCTCGAATTGACAACCTGGGTCAAGCACGAGGAAATCGAGTCCGGCCAGACTCCAACAGAAATGCCAATGGCAGCTATTTCTTTCTACGATGACAGTCGTAAAGAGCTCGGCATGTTCTGGCTCGGTCCGTTTCGGGGAAGCGACGAATGGCATCAACGAACCAAACGAATCAAGATTCCGCAACGGGCGCGCCACGGTATTCTCCGAATCGGGTTGTTTGGTGCTACTGGATCTATTTCGTTTGACCAGGTGCGAATCACAGCCATCAAGCGTTGAACCAGCCCGCGACCCACCTTACGACGAAGTCATTATCAGCGCCGCAATTGGCACTAAGAGCGCAGTGCACAAATACTCGCTGCGGTAGCATCCGACGAGGCCGCGCGACGGGCGCTCAAATACGATACGATCTCGCCGGCACTACGTTGAATTAGACAACCACCGTCAGCAACGACTGGAACGCCGGATCCTCGCGCACCGCATCAAAATCTGGCTCATCAGCAACCAGTTTCCGATACTCAGAGTCCAATTCAAGCGCCCGCGTCAGATAAGCAACGGACAACTTGTGGTTTTCGACGAGGCTCCAGTAGCAAGCCAGATTGTAGTGCAAAATGGCTTGGCGATCGTCATACAGCAATCCTGCCTCCAACGACTCAATCGCCAGATCAAGTCGGCCACAACGCTTGTAACACCAGCCAAGAGCCAGCCACGCATGGACCGTATCGACGGCAAGTTCTGCTGATTTCTTCAGCGGTTCCAACGCATCACGATAACGCTCCATTGTCCGGTATGCGTGACCAATCAAATAAAACCAATCAGCCCTTGCATCGGCGCTGGGAGCGACCGTTGCCAGCAGATCAAGCGCCCGATTGGCAAGCCGATCACGCACCTCGGGCCGAGGAGGCCAACGATCCGCGAGTACGTTGACCAGATCCAGGCAACCTTCTGCCTCGCACAAGACCTGGCGTTCACGAATTGACTGATAGGGAGCCACAAGCTCAACTTCCTCAACAGAATACAAAGTTGCGCCACCGCGAAATGCGATTTGGAGCAATCAACACAATTGGTCATCGTTTTCAATAAACCGCTCACTCATATTGTAACCACTCTCCTGAAAAAGTATTCGTGGAAAACAATTGCCGGGATTCAATGCCGTCCGATCGACGGACATGAGCGAGAAGATGGCCGACGCTGTCAGGAGCTGCTGAAATACCACCGGCGGAATAGAAACTGGCCCAGAATACTCGCATGTGTTGAATGCCCGACAAGGGTCGCTCCTCTCTGGGCGATGTACAAGCAACCTGCAATGCGCTCGCGAGCGAACAATTATCATTTGAATTTTTCCTTGCCAAGAGGCATAGATGGCGCAATCCGCCTTTTGTCGCATGGTCAGCGACTGCGTAAATTGACACGAGGCGCGGCAGCCTGATCTCGTGCCGGCATTGCTTCGCTGCCTGATTACGTTGCCCAATCTCCAACGGCTGGTCAACCTGTTGCTCCCACCGTACGCTCTGCGGAGTGCAATAGAGAAACCCATTGGTCAGCTTGCTTGCAACACCGCAACCCCAGGAGGAGCTGACTCCATGAAACCACTCCACATATCACAAACCGCCTGGTATGCGCTGCAGGCAACACTACAATTGGCCGTGGTCTATCCGACACCCCACATTCCCTGCGGACGTCTCGCACAAGCCGGCCGAATGCCCGAACGGTTCCTGTTACAGATCCTGAGAACCCTCGTCGTCCGCGGAATCTTGCGGTCCATCCGAGGCAGCGATGGAGGTTACGCGCTAGCAAAGCCACCTGCACAAATTTCCTTACTGGACATCCTGGAAGCAATCGAAGGTCCAATCACCCTACACGATCGCTGCGCTTCGTCGCAGAACGACGGACCGCAGCTCCTGCTCTGGGAAACGTGTGAAGAAATCGTGGACCATGCCCGGCAGCAGCTAGCCCAAGTGAAGATGTCCCAATTTGTCGGCCTCACGGATGTGCCTGGTGCACACCGAATGCCCAACGGCCTGAGAACCCCCATCTGACCGCGCTCAGTTGATCGAATTTGATCTGAAACCTGGCTTCCACTGGAAGCTTCGCTGAGCGAATATCCTGCGTCACCACCACGCGTTCTTGTACAGATATGGAATCTACAAATAGGCAACTCGACAGCGCAGGGATTTAGCAAAAAACCGCTCGTAACAGCCCAGCGGCTGGCTGCTGCCACTCG
>CAZITS010000848.1:0-3082 GCA_964542185.1 uncultured Pirellulaceae bacterium | reverse complement strand
AGGACCGGAGGATTGCGATATACTCTCCAGAGTGCCCTGTTCGCAGGACCAATGAACAGGACCAAATGAACAGTGGTCACCCGGTGCCCTCCGACTATTCTTGTGCTCAAGGAGTTCTGCGATGCGATTCCACCTGTTTACCATCGTGCTCGCGATTGGCCTGCTCTCTCTGGCCGGCTGTTCCAGTCAGGTCGCAGAAAATGCGCCAGCACCCCAAGTGGCAACGGACGAGCCGGCGACCAGCGCATCCACAACCGGTACAGGCGACGTCGACGCGCCGAATACGGACACCGCACCGACCTCCTCGTCCGAGCCACCGGAGACAGAAACCACCTCGGAGGCAACACCTGCGACGACGCCGGCAACGCCCGCCGTCACTCCCGAGGGCCCAGCTGATGCGACACCCCCCGCCGCAGACCCAGCAACCATGACAACCGATGAGATCGTGGCCCAAGTGCAGGGTCTCTTCCGCGAGGAGAAATTTGACGAGGCACTGGCATTGCTCGAAACCGCAACCGCTAAAGAAAACCCTGAACCAATGGTGTTACAAGTGGGCGCCCAGGCCTTCTATATTCGTGGGACCCAGCTGGTCCAGGAAGGAGATCGCGCCCGCGCGCACCCGCTCCAGCTTAAATCGGCTGCATTGGCCCGGCGATTCATTGAACAAGTCGACTCGCCGCCAGCCAAAAAATTCGCCGGCATGGTGATCTACCAGGAAGCCTGTGTTTTTGCGCTTACCGACCAGGGAGAAAAAGTGATCCCGTCAATCCAGGAAGCGATCGAACTTGGCTTCGACGATATTGAGTTGCTGAAAACAGACGAAGACCTCAAGTCTCTCCGTGAGGACGAAGCCTTCGTGGCCTTCGTGGAAAAGGCAGCCCAACAGATGGCCGAAATCCAGCGAGCTGCGTTGCAAGAGCAGTTCGCTTCGTTCGAGTCGTTTGACTTCACTTTTGAGCTCCAGGATGTCGAAGCGCAGCCGGTCTCGCTGGCTGATTACCAAGGCCAGGTCGTGATTGTCGATTTTTGGGGGACGTGGTGTCCTCCCTGTCGTGAAGAGATCCCACACTTTGTTGCGCTGCAGGAAAAATACCGCGAACAGGGGCTACGAATTGTCGGGCTGAATTACAACGAACAGGGAACCCCCGAACAGATTACCGAAACGATTCGCACGTTTATGAAATCCAACGAAATGAACTATCCGTGCGCGATCGGTGACGACGCGACCATGGCCCAGGTACCGAACCTGGAGGGATTCCCCACTACGCTCTTTATTGATCGGGCGGGCAAAGTCCGCCTGAAACTGGTGGGTCTGCAACCACTGGAAACGCTCGAAGGCGCCGTCAACTTGTTGCTATCCGAACCCGCACCGGAAGCTGCCAGTGAGACACCAGCCAAGGAGGCTGCCCAGCCGCCGGAAAGTAAACAGCAACAAGACACTCCCTAGACCAACTGCCTTGTTGAACACGCAGCGCTAACGGCAGCGCCAGAGTTACGCGACAACGCCGGAGAACCGTGTCGCTACGGGATAAACTGTGGTTCGCAACAGCCTTGCCGGCGAGTGCCCATCCTGGCCGATTGGGACCGGCTTGACCCGCCAGGATGTTTACCGTCACCTGCGCGGCGGGCCCAGACCCGGTGACCGGTCAGGCAACCAAGCAAAGGGCCCAATTGCATGGTCACGCGGCGAAGATTCCTCTGGACCTCTGGCTTGTCGCTGACAGCGTTCAGGGAAACCCCACTGGTTGGGCAACAGCCAGCCAGGGTGAACCCGGCGCTCCAGGCTGCCGCCCAGCGGGCTCGACTCGAAATGCGAATCGAGCCAGCCACGCAAACCGCCGCAGAACTGCTGGCCTGGCAACGGCAATTTCGTTCCGTCCTCACCAGGTTACTGGGTGATTACCGGCCACCTGTTCGCTGGACCACCCAGATCGAACACGAGGTGCGCCTCCAGGACCACACTCGTCAGCAGCTGGTACTCTCGGCAAACGGACATCCCAGTTTACCGGTTTACCTGCTGGTACCGCACCGGCAATCAAACCGCCCAGGACCCGGGATCCTGGCCCTGCATGGGCATGGCCCGTTCGGCTATGACACCGTGGCGGGTCGTCACGATTTGCCTGGTGTGTCTGAGGCGATCGCGAAGTCGAATTACGATTACGGGCGCCAGCTTGTGGCGGCAGGTTACGTCGTCTGTATTCCCTGCATGGTACCGTTCGGCCGCCGTGTCGATCGAGCCGCGTATGGAGGCCAGGACCCCTGCGCAGTGACTTTCGTCCGCATGCAACTGCTGGGCAAGATTCTGATGGCTGAAAACCTGCGGGATTGCTTATGGGCTTACGAATTACTGAAACAACAAACCTCTGTGATCCCTGACCGCATTGGCTGTGTTGGCCTGTCCTACGGTGGTCGCATGACCATGCTGACGGCCGCCCTGCAGCCTGCCATCCGCTGCGCCGTCGTTTCTGGAGCATTGAATGTCATGCAGGAACGGATTCGGCAGCGCTACAGTTGCGGCGGACAAGTCATACCCGGTTTATTGCGTTACGGCGACATTCCTGAAATTGGTTCGCTCATCGCGCCCCGCAGCTGCATCTGGGAAACAGGCAGTCAGGATGGTCTGATCGTACAACCGTGGGCCGACGACGCGATGTCCCGCATGCGCCAGTTTTATGCACGTCTGGGTGCAGCCGATCGCCTGAGACGCGATCGTTTCCAGGGGGGACATCGCTGGAACGGAGAATTGGCGTTACCGATGCTGAAGCAAGTGTTAACGACCTGACCGTAGCGCAGCACCTGAACGCCACTGCAGACTCTGGCTGCGCGACGCGTTCAGGTATGCGTCGTGGGAAAAGAGGAATCTGCTTTTTTTCTCCGACATCACGGTCTCAAGGTAGTGCCGCGTCATGGAAACCAGGCAACAATAAAACCGCCACACATTGAGACAGCCGCGTTGCCTGGAAACCGGCGAAACGATGCACTACTGCCAGAAAGACGCAACCCGATGATAGTCCTGGGAAAGCAACATCGCGACTCTTCCTCGCACCGATCGTGTTTCTGTAATTTACTCTGCTGGATCTCG
>CAZITS010000847.1:0-3089 GCA_964542185.1 uncultured Pirellulaceae bacterium | reverse complement strand
ACGGATAGTGCAGAGGCTCTTCAATTACATAGTCGGCATTCCCCCTATTACTGTTGATGTGGGTGATGGCGTGGCACGAAGTGCAGGTAATACCAGCCTGTGCTGATTCATCAAGCGTCACATTAAAACTCGGGTTCTCGAACTCTCCGGAAAAAAACGGCACCGGATCATGGCAACCTGCACACCACCGAAGCGCTTTCTGATTTCCGTCGCGACGTGAAAGGGCGTTGCCGGTTTCGTTGATGGTCGCAAGATAGGCCGGGTTGTTAAACGAACTGAACCGATGGGCACTATGAAACCACCCATCAAAAGCATCCGGATGACATTGCATACAATACTGGTCATTCAGCAACGCGCGTTTCGCAATGAACTTGCCATTGACCGTCCTCGCGGCAGACGGATGAAAATAGAAGTCACCCTCTGCAGAACCCTTTTGATACCACTCTCTTGGATCCTGCGATTGCAGTCCGACCATCACAAGAACGACTGCGCCGACAGCAGCTAGAAACACGACTCCTTGTCGCCAACGAATACGCGTGCCTGCCAGACGGTGTAACCAATAAAGCCAAAGTACGACGAGAGGGCACACCACATGCAGCCAATAAACAGCAACTCGTATTAAAGGTTCTTTGAGATCAAACAAACCCGGAATACGCACCAGCGCCAACCCGGTTCCTAGAACGACGAGGCCACCCGCAAATACACCGTAACCGATGTGAATTGCTCGTCGATTGCGACGACGAAGAGCCAATCGCAAATGAAAGACGCTAAAGGTGACAAATGGCACAACGAGGAGCAAACCAATCGCCAGATGAAAACCGAACATCCACAAGAAGAACAGGTTCTCGTAGCTCTTTCCTTTAATCCAGGTCAACAATGAGATCGACAACAAATACAGAGAGTTTGCTGCGAGTAAAGCGACCAAAGAGAAGACAATCAACAAGAGGATCCGCAATCGCGGACCAATAGTACGGCGATAACGGGTTCGAGGAACCGGAACAGTGCTTGCAGGAGGAGCGACTGCCATCTCGCCATCACTCATGAAGAAATCGACTTGACGGCGGCTTCGGACTTCTCTGGAAGAGCGGATTCTGGGGACGTTGGCTTTTGCTCGGAACCTTGCTCGTTGAGATCTGTATTCTCAGTTGCGTCTACGGCAGACTCTTTCTGCGGCGCAGTGCCGAGCTGCCTGGCAGCCTTCAAATCATCAGCAGACTTATCCTGGGCAACACGCGCACCACCATCACGGAGGTCCTGTATTTCCCATTGGTAGTTTGTGTCATCCCAAACGCCATCACCTTGAGAATTCACAGCCTCCATTCTGCTCATTTTATCCAGATCATTCGCGGTTGGCTGATAATCGGTTTCCTGGCCGCAGCCGGTCAACATCAATATGCCGCAGCAAATCCAAACGAGTCTCATTTCCACCTCCACTGCTGCCACTTCCTTCGAAGTGCCTGACGGCACAATCGACACGCGAGATGACGGTAGTTGCATCTGCGGAATTTCTTCGCCAACCACAAATGCCTGTCAAAATTGGTTACGCCATCACCTCGATCGCTGCAAATTCATCTTAACATCGCATGGCAAACCAGCCAAAACCAACTTTTGAGAATCTCTTCCCTCGGCCGCTACTCGACGAACGCCACCAGATCCAAGGAACAACGAAAGCTAGTCGAGGAAACAGCCAGCTGCAGGGCAGAAGCGTCGAAATCTCGGCGAACCTCTTTGTCGCAGTTACTTCGCCTCTACAGTTTCATAGCTCGACACGGGCAATTGGCAAGTGGACGCGCCAAACAGGTCTTGCCTGGTAGGGCTCGCCACCCGGCTTATACACAGCCCGACAGTGGATAGGTTTGCAGCATTATCGCTAGAACCGCGTGACATTCCCAGAACAACGCGGCGTCCGCAACATCGTCGCAGACATTACGCGTCGCCTGAAAAAAGAGTTTTCCCTACACGGACGATCGTCGCCCCCTCCTCAATCGCGGTTTCAAAATCACCACTCATCCCCATCGACAGTTCTTCCATCTGAACCCCAGGAATGCCAATACCACGCAAGCGATCTCGTAATTCGCGCAAACGGACGAAGTATTTCCGAGCGGTTACATGGTCGGACCCACGCGCCGCCATTCCCATCAAGCCCTGCACTTTGATATGCCGCAAGCCAGCAATCGTTGGGAGCAACAAGGGGATTTCATCTGACGAAAACCCATGCTTGGCAGCATCTTCAGCCACATTCACTTCAAGCAACACCGGAACGATGCACGCATCACGGCCAGCCTCTGTATCGATCGTCTGCAGCAAACGTAAACTGTCGCAGGAATGCACGAGCCGAACAGCTGGCAATGTGCGTCGCACCTTATTGCGTTGCAAATGTCCAATCATGTGCCACTGAACAAGCGGGTGGCTGATCGCATTCACTTTCGTCCACAACTCCTGCGGGCGACTTTCACCAAGCTCAAAACAGCCGACATCGAGAAGCGCCAGCACTTCATCCAGCCCCACGTATTTCGTCACTGCAACCAAACGAACGCTCTGCGAGTCACGACCGCTGCGCCGCGCAGCAGCGTCAATCTGCTCTCGCACGCGAGTGACGTTGTCAGCGATCCGCTGTTGCAATTCAGACATCAACAAACTCAACTAGATTTCCGCAACGCCAGCAAAGTCTGGCCATTCGCCTTCGTCAGGCAGGCTCGCGCCGAGTTGAGCGCCATCCCGGCTATTCGATTTCAATCAACGTCTCGACACTGCCGTTGGTATGAAATCGTCCGCAGATATATTCACAACCCAGATTCTGCCCCAATACGGTTCGAATTCGCTTCGCGGCCAAAGAGCGATAAAACATCCACTGGCGTCGCCCTATCTGAACTCGATAGCCCGTCGCAACGTCGCGCGGCTGAACCTGAAGATCTTCGGCAACTGTTAGTTGGCGCCACGTGTACGGTTTCGTCCGCTGCCTGGGATCGAGGTCAATAAACAACGGCACTTCTAGTCGTGAAGCCACTCCTCGCTGCTTCAGCAACAATCCACTCGTTGTCGCAGTCAATTCGCCATCCGCAGGGGCTGCACGCCATTCAGGTAATGCA
>CAZITS010000846.1:0-3090 GCA_964542185.1 uncultured Pirellulaceae bacterium | reverse complement strand
TAAAGTATCCAGCTGCACCATGTTGGCGCCATCACTGGGCGATTGTTCGGGAGCAGGATGCGTTTCCAGAAACAGACCATCGATTCCGATTGCAGTTGCGGCACGACAGAGTGGTTCGACCATCTCTCGTTGTCCTCCGGTCGCGTTGCCCAGGCCTCCAGGTTCCTGCACGCTGTGGGTGGCGTCAAAAATCACAGGCGCACCGATTTCCCGGAGTTGTATCAGAGCACGCATATCATTGACCAATCTGCCATAACCGAAGAAGGTACCGCGTTCGCACAGCAGCAGATTACGACAATCAGCAGCAAGCAGCTTGCCCGCGACCTGCTGCATATCCCAGGGAGCCAGGAATTGCCCTTTTTTGACGTGCACCGCTCGTTTAGTCCGGGCAGCGGCGACCAGGAGGTCGGTTTGGCGTGCCAGGAATGCCGGAATTTGGATCAGCTCGCATACCTCTCCGACCGCGGCAGCCTGCCCCGACTCGTGGATATCTGTGGTGACAGGAAGCTGCGTTGCCTGTTGGACGGCCGTGAGGATCTGCAAGCCACGATCAAGTCCTGGACCTCGATAGGCATCGATGCTGGTCCGATTGGCTTTGTCAAAAGACGCTTTGAAGACGAGTGAAATGGGGAGCGACCTGGTCAATTCTTGCAAGCGTTGGGCGATCTCAACGGTCAAATTTTCGTCTTCAATAACACAGGGGCCGGCAATTAACAGTAACGACTGGCCGACACCACATTGATAAGGACCAATGGCAGCTGGATTATTCAGCATAGTGACCTCTTCCACTGGGTTCGCCGCGAGAGTCGCGGTGCGATGCTTGGTGAAGACCTGGAGAGTCCGTTTGTCGGGGTCGGAATGACGCAAGAGTACAGATCAAGTGGTCGCTGCGGATGCTGCGGGGATCAGCAGGGTGACTCGCTGGGGGTGCACTTGAATGTGAACCGGAAGCTGACCGCCAGGATCGCCGTCGAGCTGAAATGCGACGGGGTGATCGGATTCCAGCCGGACCGAAGTGACGTTGGCAGTCGTGCAGTCTTTCCAGCGTTGGTGGCGGCGCAGCAGAATGCCCGCGAGATACCAGAGTGCGGCCGGCAGTGAACCTCGGCGCAGGGTACAAAGATCGAGGACGCCGTCTGTTCCGATCGCTTGGGGAACGATTGGAATTTTCAGAGCGTAGATCGGCAGATTGTTGACAAACACCCATCGCGCCGCAACTTCCTGCGTTGTCGGTTCCGAATCTCCCCCGTGCTCGAAGTATACTCGTACTTCGGGATACCTGTAACTGCGAATTGACGCCAAGATAGGACGCAGGTAACTCCAATGAGAGATGTGACCTTGACGACGCTTGTGAAGGCGATCCACGATGTCGGCATCCAGGCCGCAACTGAACATCAACAGGAATAAACGGCCGTTCGCTTCACCCGCGTCGAGACGTAGAAAAGAGCCCTGGTGGATGACTTGGGCAGCGTTTTCGGATTGGATATTAAACGAACGCGCCAGCAGATTTTCGGTTCCCAGCGGCAGCACAGCAATCGGAATGCCGGCGGGAAGATGGTTGACAACCAGGCCGACTGTACCATCTCCCCCAGCCGCCACGACGGCGCGTAATCTGCCATCATGATGGGCTTGTTTCGCCTTTGAGGTGAGGGCGTGAATGTCAGAAAAGCAAGTCGTTTCCAGGCCGAGTTGCCGGAGTTCCTGCTGCAGCTCCTGGACCCGTCGTTGTTGGTTCTGACGACCTGCGGTGGGGTTTTGCAGGATCAGTACGTGGTCGGCGTCGGATGGTAACACGCCAGTCGGTAACGGGGCAGTGGGATCGTTCACAGAACTGGCTACTGGGCATGAATTGGATTGGGGCCGTTTCGACATCGCTGCCGGTGCCACTGCTCATCATCATTGCGACTTCTCAGACGGCCTGCAATCGGTTGCTGCGACGTGTAGATCTTGATCATGGCGGCTGCCAACGGGTTACGAACCGAAAGGCCGGAAGGTCTTTGCCTCGGTCAGCTGGTTTCTAACAGGTTGCTGTACGGTATGGGGGTCTACGTTAAGATGCGGGCACGCCGGATGCCCGGCTGAATCAGGCGATCGAGTTGTGGCTTTACCACACCTGGGGAAAGTGAAAAGAGTGATGGAAAACGAATATCTCCAGCAATTCCATCAGCAGGGCTATTTTACGGTGCCAGCGTTGTTAACGGAGGGGGAAATCAAGGCGGTCTTTGCGGAGATCGAACATATTGTGGAGCATTATGCCGATGTGCCTGACGAGCTGATTCAATACGAACCGCGCGTGATGAGCGGTGAGGTTGCTGTAGACCAGTTGGAGCTGGCGGTACGTAAGTTGTTCAGGATGGCGGTGCACAATGCTTTTTTTGCCCGTTTGGCACGTCATCCACGCTGGCTGGAAATTGCGCACGCGCTGCTCGGTCCGCGTCTGAACCTGGTCCAATCGATGTTACTGATGAAGCCTCCGCACTGTAGCACGGCCAAAGTCTGGCATCAGGATAATGCCTATTTCCGCTTGTTTCCTTGCCAGCTGCTTGGCTTTTGGGTGGCTTGTGACGCGGCGACTGTTGAAAACGGCTGTATGCATGTCGTGCCCTGTTCGCAACATGCGGGAATTGTGGCACACCAAGGCGCGGATGACGAATACGGTGCAGTTCACTCCCCCCCGCCAGCCGAGGTTGTGGCGGTCCCATTAGCGGCCGGAGACGCGCTCGTTTTTCATGGGGAGCTGTTACATGCGACACCTGCCAATCAAACCGACCAGCGCCGTCGGGCGCTACAGTACCATTATGCGGCGCCCGATTGCCGTCGGTTGCGCGACGACTACCCGTTTCGCTTGCCTGCTCCCGAGCAGATCATTCAAGCTTGATTCGTGTTGCCACGACAGTCGTCCCGTTTCCCGCTGCCGGCCGATGGTAGCCAGCTTCCCGCGTTGGAGGCCTGTGGCAAGGGGCCGGTGGTTTTGGGCGGGCAGTCCCAAGGGCCTTTGCCGGAGAGTGCAAGTACGTCGGAAGTCCATTTTCAAACGCGGCAAACCGGAGCGCTTGCCCTGTTTTTCTCGGTCTCTCGTGTTTCTCTTCA
>CAZITS010000845.1:0-3095 GCA_964542185.1 uncultured Pirellulaceae bacterium | reverse complement strand
CAATCAGGTGGGCCTGGGGTAGCTCGAGTTCGTCCATCCAGCCAAGTACCGTGCTGGCAAGCGCTGGGACCGTGCCGTCGCCGACGTCCTTGGAAGACTGTCCGTGGCCAGGCAAATCAAGGGCATAAACGGGACGGTCCTGGGCCAGGGTGGCGTGGTTGAAAAGCCAGTTGTCGAGGTTGCCGGTGAATCCGTGGAGCAGGATCGCAGGGCAGCCCGACTCGCCCATCTTCAGGTAACGCAAGCGGCGACCCGCGACGTCGACGAAGTCGTCCTGGGGGGTATCATCGGCCTGCTCATCAGCCAAAGTGTCGGGCAGAAACGCCTCGATGAATTGGTCGATCTCTTCCTCAGGGACGCTGGCGTCCGCCAGTACTCCAAGCAGGCTGCCGACGGGGAGGTCCATGCCTGGCGTTGCCACCTGGCGGCGGAGCGTGCCGTCGGAGGGGGACTCGACACCACCCACGATCTTATCTGTTTCCACCTCGACAAGGTGATTTCCAGCGCTGACGACGGATCCCTCCGCGACCAGCCATTCGACGACTTTGCCCTGGGTCATCGAAAGGCCCCATTTGGGCATGATTAACTTCTGGATGCCGTTTCCCACGCTTGGTACTCCACGACGCTGCGGACTGCGGCGGCGATTTTGCTTGCGTTCGGCTTGTAGAGGTCTTCCAGGTTGTCCGCAAAGGGGACCGGTGTGTGCGGCGCTGTGACCATTTGTATTGGCGCCTTCAAGGCGCCAAACGCCTCTTGTGCGATGAGTGCGGCGATGTCGGTGGCCATGCTGCAACGGGGGTTTGCCTCGTCGACGACGACCACGCGCCCCGTGGTTTCGACGCTTTCCAGGATGGTCTCGCGATCGAGTGGTGAGGTGGTACGCAGGTCGATCACCTCGCACTCGACGCCATCAGCTGCCAGGGCCTCGGCGGCCTGGAGGCTTTCATGAACCATTTCGGCCAGGGTGACGATGGTCGTATCGCCACCCTCGCGAACCACTTCGGCTTCGCCAAAGGGGATCGTGTAGAGCTCCTGCGGCACTTCGCCCTCCAGCGGATAGAGCTTTTTGTGCTCGAAGAAAATTACCGGGTCATCGTCTCGGATCGCTTCGATCAAGAGCCCTTTGGCGTCATAGGGCGTGGCAGGCACGACACACTTTAACCCTGGAATATGAGTGAATAACGAGTAGAGCGACTGGGAGTGTTGGGCCGCGGCGCGGAACCCGCAGCCAATCATGGTACGAATGACAACCGGCGTTTTTGCCTTGCCGCCAAACATGTAGCGAAATTTCGCCGCCTGGTTGAAGATCTGATCAAAACAGACACCGAGGAAATCATTGAACATGAGTTCCACGACAGGCCGTGACCCGCTGCTGGCTGCTCCAATCGCGGCGCCAATGAAGGCGGATTCACTAATCGGGGTATCCATCACGCGGTCCCCGTGTTTTCCGTAGAGGCCTTTCGTCACACCCAGGACGCCACCCCAAGCGTCCATTTCTCCGTCTGCGCCTTGGCCTCCAACGACATCTTCTCCCATCACGATCACAGATTCGTCTCGGGTCATTTCCTGGTCAAGTGCTTCATTGATCGCCTGTTGAAAACTTAAGGTACGTGCCATCGTGGGTCTCCTGTTGCGGGCGTGCGGAAGCGGTAGCAGCGGGCCGACGGGATAAGAGAGTCCGGAGTCAATAGGTCACATAGACATCGGTATAGAGTTCTTCAGCGGCCGGCTTGTCAGCTCCTTTGGCAGCCTGGACGGCATCTTCGACGAGTTGGGCAACTTCACGGTCGATGGTCTCCAGCTCGGTGGTTGTTACCAAACCGGCCTCCCCGACGCGCCGCGCGAAGCGGACCAGACAATCCTGGTCTGACCGCAGGGTTTGGACCTCTTCGTGACCGCGGTAGGTCTGGGCGTCGCCCTCGAAATGGCCGTAATAGCGGTTGAGTTGCACGTCCAGCAGCGTGGGGCCACCGCCATCGCGGGCGCGTTGGATGGCGACACCAGCGGCCTCGTGGACGGCAAAAAAGTCGTGGCCATCGACGCGTTCGGCCGGCAGGCCAAAGCCGCGGGCCCGGGCCGCGTTACTCTCCGCTCCAATGGACCATTTCGACGAGGTCGCTTCGGCGTAACCATTGTCCTCGACGACGAAAATCGCGGGTAGATTCCAGACTTTGGCAAGATTGAGACTTTCCAGGGTCGTACCCTGGTTGGATCCTCCGTCGCCGACAAACGCGACGGCGACATCGCCTTTGCCTGCCCGTTTCGCCGTCAAGGCCGCGCCGGTAACCAGTGGAGGTCCCCCGCCCACGATGCCGTTGGCACCCATCATGCCGAGCTCCAGATCGGCGACATGCATTGAGCCACCCTTGCCGCCGCAGAGACCCGTCCGGCGTCCGAAAAGCTCGGCCATCATTCCGTGGACATCAACACCCTTGGCGATGCAGTGGCCGTGGCCGCGATGGGTCGAGGCGATATAGTCGCGATCGGTGAGGTGGGCGCAGATGCCCGTAGCGCTGGCCTCTTCACCAGCGTAGAGGTGGACGAAGCCGGGGATTTCACCTGCGGCAAACTCGTCATGCACCCGCTCCTCAAAGTCGCGGATGGTTCTCATGACCCGGTAGGCGTCCAGCAGCTCGTGGGAAGTGAGATTCATGCTGTGATCCTTGCAAGAGGTGATGTGTCTGAGTTTTATAGCACGCTGGACGTGGCATCACCAGCGCGCACGGAAACGTGTGTCGGTGGGTTCAACGGAGTACCGTGCGGGTGGAGGTCCAGCCGACAGTGCCGGGGTGGACAGATCGCATGGCGCCACCTACAACGGGAACTGCGCCGCAGCCTCGTAACTAATGCGTTTGCGGCACCTCTTGGTTTATCCCCTCTGGCACGCCTGGCGATTCCCAGCGAGTGTCTGCTTACCCCGTCGCGGACGCTCCTTGGCCACATTCGAACACGCTGGACAGCGCTTATCGCAGCCGGCCCGCCGCCGCTATCGTTTGCATCCCGCCTGGATCATGCTGGCAATGGGCACGACCGGCAGCTTTCTCTCAGCACCCGGGCAGTCGTTCTCGGTGGCTGTGTTCATCGACCCGATGCTG
>CAZITS010000844.1:0-3095 GCA_964542185.1 uncultured Pirellulaceae bacterium | reverse complement strand
GTGAGCCGCGGCTTCTAAATATGCCGGGATGGTCCCCGCGGTTATATTGAGAAACATGCGTCGGTTCATGGTTCGAAAGGATTGGCCATTTGAATCAAGTAACCACTGAGGATTTGGTTGAGGGTTGGTTTGTCAATATCGCCTGACGTTCGAGATGCGGATTTCACCGATCTGGCCAAAAAAGTTGCCAGGTTTGTGGTAGTTGAAGCCGCCTCCGTACTTGGCGTAGCCGGTCAGACGCGTGCTGACGCTGAATTGGGCTTCGTGCTGCCGGTTGTTCATCAGTTTCCGCCCATCCGGGTTGTTCATCTGCCAGACGAGTTCGCCGTCGAGAAATAATTGATGCAAGTCCTCAGCATAGCTGTATTGCCAGGCCACGTGATGCCACTCGGTGTCCTTTATGCCTGCGTCGGCCGGATCGCCCACAATACCTTTGGGGCGATGCCACGGGTGCAGATCCATCAATGCCTGGTCAGGTTGGGCACCGCAAAAATGGACTCCTGGGGACATGCTTCCGTCGGTGGAATTGATGTCGGAGAGGTACAGCTCCCAAACGCCACGCTCGGTTCTGTCATAAGTGCCGCAGATGTGCCCGAAATGGAAAGGCTGTTCCGACTCTTTGTCACCAAAAGCTTGGAACGGTCCGCCGCGTCGAACCCACGCTTCAATCGTCCACTCTCTGTCGCAGGTCTTTAGGTCGAGCTTGGGGTTGCCTTTTACGGGGGTCGCCCAGCCGTGCTCGCCATGACCGAGATCCAGCGGGAATCGTCCTTCGCGGCCGGGCCACGATTCCCGACGGTCTCCGCCCATATTAGTCCAGGTTAGAGTCAAGTCCTTGTCACCCATCACGTCCTGGATCAGCCGACCGTTCGGACCCTGCCAATCGTATAGCACTACTGTATGCTTGTCGGGCCCGATCACGCGAAGGGCGTCAGGCAGTACCCTGAGCGTCAGTTCTTTCTCATCCTTCAGACCGGTGGCGCTGGCCGCCTCGACGCGGATGGTGGCTTTGCCAGTATCCGCCGGCGTGCCTCGCAGTTCGCCCGTGCGGCGGTCGAGTTGAACGCCTTTAGGCAACCGACCAGTGAGCACTGTCCACCGCACAGGCTGGGCCATGTGCTCTGTCTTTATCACCGTCCGGTATTCGGATCCCGGAAAGGCTGGCGGCAGTGACTCCGCAATGATTCTTCCTTGCTTTACACACATAGTGAACGTGTGCTGGTCTGTCTGGTTTCCTTTGTCCGTCGCGTGAACCACGAAGGACTGTTTCTCCGCCGCGACGGTGGCTTTCCCACGTAGCGTGCCGGTAATACTATCCAGTTCCAATCCAGTCGGAAGTCGTCCTTCCGCTACTTCCCACGTCACATCGCCCTTAGCGGCGTCAGCCGCAAACTGGACCGAGTAGGGGATCTGGAGCCCGGCCACAGGTAGTTCCTGACGAATAATGGACAAACTCTCGGCCACGGGGTAACGCATTATTCTAGAAATACGTAGCTCATCGATTTCGCCTTCGAAGTTGCCATGATTGAGATGAAATGGTGGATCTTGCGAGTGGAGAAAACCTCCGACCACAAAGGGCACGCCGATGTTTTCGGCGTCGTTAACGACCTTCCCTTGCTGGTACACATCTTCGGGACGGGGAAGCTGGATCTTGCGGATAAGCTTGCCGTCGAGAAAGTAATAATGCGTCTGATCCCGATAGCGGAACTGCCAAACGACATGGTGCCATTGATTGTCGATGATCAGGGCGGGCTCCGCACCGGTGAAGTGCCCCCCAGCGTAATTGGCCCACATCAGGCCACTGGTGTCGCTACCCCTGCGCCGATGCGAGCCTATGAAGCGACCGGATGGAGCAATACCGTTTTTTTTCGGTCCATTGCTCAGCAAAAAGTTCCAGCCGCCTCGCATCCCGATGGGTAGACCCAAACCTTCGTCGTCGGTGCCGCAGATATTACCGTAGGTAGTCCCGCCGCCGGTATAGCGCACCCATGCTTCGATGGTCCATGCTTGCGTGCAAGGCCGCAAATGGAGCTTATCGTTGTTCGTCGGTCCAATCAGGAGGTTCGCATCATCTTCGCGGCGTTCAAAACGCGCTGTCGCGCCGAAACCGGGACGCTGGCCCCATAACGCCTGCCTATTGGCCCGCAACGTCAGGGCAGGGTCGCCCAACGCATCGTGTGCTGTGTTTCCTTCGCCCTCGTCAAAGTGGTACAGTACGACCGTGTGCTCGTCCGGCACGAAGGGTTTCCTCCAGTCCGATCCCTCGTCGCCTCTGGCAAGATTCACGGTTTTGTCATCCTGGGCAAAGACCAGACCGATACCCAGCAACATCATTGCAACATTACGAGTACGAAACATGGGAATGTTCTCCTCTGTTTGAGTTGCTACGCTTGTTTGAGTCACTACGCCACACCAGGTATCTCCACTGGGGTAAAGTGGGCGGGCTAAAGTGTTCCAAGTCCAGACCTATAGACCTTCAAGAGAAGCAATTGTTGCCCTCTGTTGTTGATAACGATGCCGGCGGGTTGTCCCGACCTCCAAGACGATCGCGATCAAGAAGAAAACAACAAGAAATGTCCGCAAACTAAAGGGGCACCAGCGGCGTTTGCGTGTAGGTTGATTTGCCATGACGTGTCGACCACTGCGAACGATTATTCTGTGTGCGGCTACTGATAGTGATTTGCATCCCCGGTTAAGGCCAAGAGTAATGGAAACCGTCTGCTGCTTCCACTTGTCCGGCGACTACCTGCACCCGAGTGGACGGTAACCAGACATCATCCGGCCCATGTGGCGTCGTCTTCCTGACCATGGGTCGGGGCAACACGAAAACCGTTCCAAAATCGCTCTTGCGACGCTGGACTGGTGCGCCTAGGGGAAATGACCAACCTGCAGGAGCTTTGGCTGGGTGCACCTCAAGGGGCTAACGAATCTGGAGAGTCTCGTCCTCACGGGCTACACCCAGATCACCGACGCCACAATCACCGAACTGAAGCAGGCGTTACCGAACTTGCAGATCACGAAGTAGCCCCACCGCCGCCCCTGCCGCCGATGCGGGTCCGGTTACAGGCCACACGCTGTCCGCGTCCGTGTTCTTC
>CAZITS010000843.1:2853-3097 GCA_964542185.1 uncultured Pirellulaceae bacterium | reverse complement strand
GGATCAGGTTGGTCTTGAGGTCGGCTTGTCCCAGCGCTTGCAGGCAGAGCCCATAACTGGCACCAAAGGACAGGTAATTGTCGCGGAAGGCGGACGAGTTGACGACCTCCTGACCGGCGAGGCGTGTGTACCCGTCGAATGGGATGACGTCGTAACCGAGGTTCTTGGCCAGATACTGCGTCAGGCCAGGCAGCTTGACCGTGTTACCGAGTAACAGGACACCGTTGATTTTGGCATTGCGATC
>CAZITS010000843.1:0-2843 GCA_964542185.1 uncultured Pirellulaceae bacterium | reverse complement strand
GCGCATCGGTCGGCCACCGGCTCCGGCACACGCCGTTGATTTTGGCATTGCGGTCGATACCGAGGAAATAGCTGATCGAGCGTTGGACCTCGGTGACCATGTCATTGAACACCGGCCGCATTGCCTGGAAGACTTGCTTCGGGTCTTCGGCTTTGCGTGCGTTCCGCTTGAGGTGCTCAGCCTTGGCGAAGGTGAGCTTCATGTCTTTGGTGAGTTGCTTCGTGAAATGGCTGCCGCCTACGGGAATGCTGCGTTGCCAGAGCCGGAAGCCATTTGTGATTACCAGATCGGTCGTTTCGGTTCCGAGTGAAAGGACCACCAGTGAATCGGGTGGATCGTCCGGATCGAGTTCGTCGTAAAGACGTTCTTGCAACAGGTCGTAAATGACGAAGTTGTAGATTGATATGGGGGCAAGTTGCAGGGTGTCGAGCTCGAGCCCGCATCGGCGCAGCGGGCGCAGCGAGCGGTAGACCTGGTCGCGTTTCATTGCGAACAGGCCGACCTCGGTGTCCATGGCAATGCCTTCGTGCATTGTTCCGCCACGCATTTGCTGGAAATCCCAAATCACATCTTCCAGGTCGAATGGGATCTGCTGGCGCGCTTCGTACTTGACGATTTCGGGGATCTGTTTCGTGGGAACTGGCGGCGGTTTGAAGAACTTCGCCAGTCCGCTTTGGCCAGGGACTGCTAAAGCAATGTGAGTTTCTTTGACGTCATTACGCGAAAGGAACTTTTCGAGTGATTCTTGAATCAGCTTTTCCGGTTCTGCTTCCGGCTGGCTGAGAATTTTTGGGTATTCGATGTAATCGAAGGCCTCGGCAACGACTTCGCTTCCGTCTCGACGGCAGCGAAGCGCCTTCAAGGCGCACTGACCAATATCGATTCCCCAGACGGCTTTCACTCTTGCCATGGTGGACAAACTCCCTGCCCGGCCAGAAGTCGGCCAAGCCTGCGCGACATGTCAATGGTCGACCGTCAGACCAGTTTCCAGCAGAGATACCAGGAACGAGGCACCGGTAGCGGTAGCTACAAGGGCGCGGGCGCCGCGTTGCCAGCCGACCGGCGATCTGACGAGACTTACTACTTCTAATGTACTGACTGGGGTCCAACAATGTCAATTTATTTCCAGCTGATACGAGGACTTAAGTACTTTGCCGAACGGTCGTATAAGGATACGATGCGGGTGTGGATGATCCGGATTTTTCGCGTTGTGGTTTGCGGCCGGCTAAACCTGTTTTTCAGGAATGGCACGCGGAATGCCTGATTCCATACACTTGTGGTATGGGCTGGCTCCTGGGCACTGCGTTTAGCCCATCCTGATGGGGATGGCTTTTGCTGGATTTTCGTTTCCTCAACTTCGCTTAGTTGGCCATGCGATATCAGGAAATTGCGATACTTCTGCCGTGTCATAGTCTCGAAGATTTCCCCGTGCATCATGAGGGAGACGAGGCTCAGGGTCTGTTGGCTGGCTGGTCGGCGATGTGGCACCCGGCCTTCATTGCCTCGGCGGGTAAAATACCTACCTGGATGCGGGTTGAAGACCCCCCGGAGGAGCTGGGTGGGCGTCTGCTGGTGATTCCATCGGTTAGTGCCGATCAGGTTCCGACCGGTTTTGTTCAGCGGGCTCGTCGCGCAGGCGCTTGTGTACTGCATCGTCAATTGGATCGTGGCGAAATGGTGGAGTCGGCGTTGGCGCAGCTGGATGGGGACGCAGCAGGTGTCGAGGCAGAAGTGGCGGCGGATTTTCTGGCCCTGGGATATTGTTATCTGCAAGTCGAGCTGCTGACGCGGCAAATGCGTTATTCCAGCAATCTTGATGAACTACATTTCAGTGCGATTGTGGTCGAGGCTGCACAGGCGGCGATACAGGGGGACGTGACCATTATTACTCGGTTGATGCGTTTGTTCTGGATCTCACGCTGGTCGCTCGTACGACCGTCGGAGAGACGTTTCGTGAGCAGCTCAATGCGGCGTGCCCAGTGAATGTCATGCTCTCCGGAGAGGTGCTGACACACATGGCATCACAGCAACCTGAATCGTTGAAACGCTTGCGGGAGGCATTGGATGCGTCTCGTTGCGGGCTGATTGGTGGCGAGGAATTCGAACGTCCCCTGCCACTAATGCCGGCGGAGGCGGTGCTTGGTGAGTTACAGCGAGGTCTGGAGGTATTCAAGCAGCACGCAGGTCGCGCTCCACATGTCTATGGACGGCATCGTTTTGGCCTTACTCCGGGGCTTCCCCAGATACTCGCACGCCTGGGGTATGGCGGTGCTTGCCACGCGACGTTTGAGGATGGCCGTGTCCCGGAAGGCTCGCAAATCAAATTGCGCTGGGAGGGAAGTGATGGTTCCTCCATCGATGCAATCGGCAAGGCTCCCTTGGACGCATCGCGGCCGGAGACGTTCCTGAATCTGGCCGCACGGCTGGGTGAGTCGATGGATACCGACCACGTGGCCACTTTGGTCTTGGCGCACTGGCCGGGTCGCGCCAGCCCTTGGCTGTCCGATTTGCGCCGGATCAGCCGGTTTGGCAACATGCTCGGCCGCTTTGTCACAGTAGATGAGTATTTCAATGACACGGACGTTCCGGGGTATCTCGAACGATTCGAGGCAGATCAGTACCGATCTCCCTATTTGCAGCAGGCGGTGATTGGTCGTCGCCCTGATCCTATTTCGTCCGCAGTGCGGTATTGGCGTAGTCGCGCCATTGCAACGGCATCAGAGTCACTCGATACACTTGCCACTCTGATCCAGAACGACCTTCAAGGAGCGGCGCAGCCGCTAGGACCGCAGCTCGATCAGGCTGTCGATGACGTTCGTCCGTTGGAGGAAAAGACCCTGGCG
>CAZITS010000842.1:0-3114 GCA_964542185.1 uncultured Pirellulaceae bacterium | reverse complement strand
CAAGGCGCCCCGTTGCGTCACTTCCAATTGCCCGAGCTTCCCCATGCAGATCTCTCCACCATAGGGCCGTTGCAAACGGGACACTTCCTCGCTGACCTGGGGAGCGAGGTCCTCTTGCAAGCCCCGCGCTGACACGATCAGGTTGGCAAAGTATTGCGGGTAACCGGTCGCCTGCAGCGGAGCGTAGTGCACAGTCACGCGATCTCCGTAGAAACCGACCGCTGCCAGCTTTCTCCGCGCTTCCCTGACCTTGGCACGGTCATTATCGACGGCAAAAATCGTCAGGTCCGTGCGCTTGGCCAGTTCATACGCCAACTGGCCGTCACCGCAGCCCAGATCCAGACAATACCCCTCGCGGATCCGCGTTGCCCGCAAAATCTCTTCCACTCCCCGGGTGATGAGCGGATTCGCTTCGTAGGGTTCTGCCTCCACTGGGACAGGGTTTTCGAGCGACCGCGGGCTACCGCTCCCGAAACAATAAAGCGTACCGTGATCCGTGGCTACGTATAGTTTGTCGTCGGCCACTGCCAGACCATACACGGCACCATCGACATCCAACTGCCACTGGCGCCGTTCGCCGGGTGTCACGTCACCTAATGCCAGACCATCGACATGGCCAGCGCCACCTGCCACCACCGATTGGCCGGCCACAATCAGGCTCGTCACCTTTCCCAGGCCACGCTCTGTCCAGAGTTCAGCTAGATCCAATTGCGGCCTGAGTTTCCCTTTTCGATCAGGCTTATCCGCCAGCTTCGTGGACACCGCTTGTATTTCGCCACCAGCAGCACTCAACAGTCCTCCGGGAAACGCGCTCACCACGCGCCCCTTCAACTTTCCCCGCGCCTCGCCACTCAGGGCGTCGAAGACCATGCCACTATTCACCATATAACGATCAGACAACACCACGGACGTTCCACCGACCGCTCGATTCTTCTGCAAATAAAAATAGGCCAGTTTTCCATCGGACCGGTCAAGCGCCGCCGGAATGGCCCGCCCGGTAGGAACAAACAAACGTTTTCCCAGAGCTGACAAATGCCCCTGAGCCGCCAGGCCACTGGCAGCGTTGGCACCACCATGTGGCTGGGCCATGTAAAGGCCCCCCGAATCCGTGTTTGACCAGACAACCTTTCCCGTCGTGCTCTGTAAGGCGTAAATGTAGATGCCGTCGCTAGGCCAGATTCCGGCGGCGTAATAGAGTATCCCATCCAACAGGACAGGTCCGCCGCGCGCTGGCCACTTGGAAACCATGCGCTCATTCCCCAAACGCCATGCATCCCGCGGACCACCACGATGTACCCATACGATAGATCCTGTCTGGGCATCCAGCACATACAACCGCCCGTCGTCGCTGGCCACCGCTACACGGTCTGCCCAGGCCACCGGTGCAAAACGGATCGGTGCGCCGGTGAAAACTTGCCACAACTGCCGCCCGGTCTTTGCATCCAGACAGCGCACGCTGCAATCCACTGAACTGCCAAAAAACACGCGCCCGCCGCAAATGACTGGCTGGTAACAGGCATCAAACAACTGACGCTTTGAGCGTGGCCAGGCACGTTCCGGTGGATGCGCTGACTGGCGTTTCCAGACGAGCCCCAGTTTCCCGGGCAATGAGTGCGGAACATATCCACTGCGGCTCGGACTGCCTCGATACATGGGCCAATCCGCGCCCATCGAAGTTGTGCAGGCAACAATTCCCAGTAACACTAGCAAAGTCCGCATATTGCACCCTTTTTGCAGCAAAAACTGCCAGCGAACACGACGGGTCGGTTTCGCCGACATCTGGTGGCCCCACGGGGCCATGGTGCTGGCAAGTATACACCCGTCGTCCGCTGCCCGCACACAATGTGCCTGGCGGCAGCGTCTCAGGACTAGTTGCGATCGGCGACATTGCGATTGGGATCAGGCCGCTCGATTTGGTAGAATTCGCACCAGTACAAACTCAAGGAAATACGCCATGCACCTTTCCCTGTGTACACGCGATGCAGTCGGTCCCACAAGTCGCCGCGGCTTTCTCGAAATCTCCGCAGGTGCCCTGGGTGGCTTAGGCCTGGCAAACGCACTCCCCCACGGCGCGCTCGGCGCCGCGCTGCCTGCCACTCGCCCCAAAGCGGTAATCCAGTTGTATATGGGAGGTGGCGCCAGCCAGATTGACTCCTTCGACCCCAAACCCCTGGCGCCCAGCGAAATTCGTGGGCCGTTTGAATCCATCGCGACGACATTGCCAGGCGTTGCGGTTACCGAACATTTACCACAAATGTCGCGACATCTCGACAAAATGGCGCTCCTCCGGTCAGTGCATCACGTGCAGTCCGAACATCAGCAGGCGGCCCATTACATGCTGACCGGCTGCAGGCCGAGCCCTGTCGTCGTCAAAAATGAACACCCTAGTCTCGGATCGGTGGTGGTCCATGAAACGGGTGACCCACAGTCAATGCCACCCTACGTGGTGCTCAAAGATCCCCCGACGCTCGTCAATCGTCACCACGGGTCCGCTTTTCTGCACCGCGGCTGTGAACCTTTCCAGATCAAGATCCCTAGTCGCCTGGTAGACACGAACAACGACGGGCAGGGCGATATTTTCAAGGCAGAAGACATTCCACCGCCCCGCAACATGACGGCCCGCGTTGCGGGACTGACGATTGACCGTATTCGGCAGCGGCGTGAACTCCTGCGGGCTTACGACCGGATTCAAACCCGCCGCGACGAGTTGCAGCAACGCGCCACCACACCGGTCTCCCATTATGAGCAAAAGGCGTTTGACATCGTGACATCAAACAAAGCGGTCACGGCGTTCGACCTTTCCCACGAACCAGATAACGTCCGCGATCGTTATGGCCGCAGTTTACTTGGTCAGTCCTGCTTGATGGCCCGTCGCCTCGTTGACGCCGGGGTACTCTTTGTCACGGTCTCACGCGGCGGCTGGGATACACACAAAGACAACTTCAACGCGCTGCAACATCAACTTCTCCCTGAACTCGACATGGCCATGTCCGCGCTCCTCCAGGACCTGCACGACCGTGGCATGCTGGAAAGCACGCTGGTTATCTGGAGTGGCGAGTTCGGTCGCACGCCCCGCGTCAATAAGGACGTCGGCCGCGACCACTGGCCTGGAGT
>CAZITS010000841.1:0-3115 GCA_964542185.1 uncultured Pirellulaceae bacterium | reverse complement strand
GGCTCGGGCAAGGACCGTACGGGGAACGACTGCTGCTAGTCGACGTCGCCGGGTATGACTCGCAATTTTTCTTCACCATGATCGACAGCACACCTGTATTCGATAACAACTTTTGATGCGGGACCTTCGTTCCCTTTGCGGCGGTGGTCCACTGCGGTGACGTGATACCGGCTCGGCTTTCCAACAACATCTTTGACGAGGTACTGGCTCACGGTGATCGCCTGATCATTTAACAGACGTGGCTTTACATCCTCGTTATCCGCCTGGTACACAAAGTAGCCACCCACCCCCGTTAACGGAGTTCCATCTGCATCGGTTGCTGGACGTTGCCAGGTCAGCAGGATGTCATTTCCGCGCTGTCGGGCTGCGAGTTGGCAAGGAGCGGCTGGGGCCCAGCGGTCGTGTTGTTCGGTGGCAATCGCCAGCATCGCCGCGGTAACAGCGATGTAGGGCTGCTGCGTAATGAGATCAACGTGCTTGTCAAAGTAACTGGCCATTGATTCCCAAATCTGGTAGTCGTAGCCCGCCAGGTACAAAAAACCAAATCCCCAATAACCTCGCGTCGCGTCGTACTGACTGGGTTTACCGTCGAGATAGTATCGGAACTGGGGTTCACGCAAGTCGCCATTCCATACGTTCTGGACAAAAGTCTGGGACATACGCCGCAAATCAACCTCTGCGAAGTACGTTTTCTGCCGTACACCTTGCAGCGCAGCTTGGATATCAATAAAGCCGTGTCCGACGTCTTCGACCAGGTCGGGCCAATGCGTGTTTGGGCCGTACTTCCACACGCTCAGGCCACGCTGCTTGTCAAGGCGCAGCTGATCGTGAAAGAACTTCAACATGCGAGACGATTCAGTCTTATAGAACCCTGGGAGCTCGGGATACTGCGGTTTGTAATAGGGCGCAGACGAGAGCCGCCACAGGGTCACCAGGCCGTCGGTGAACGCGAGATACATATTCAGCGGCTGGTTCTTCCAGCCGGACCATTCGTAGACATGATAACCACCATCTTGACGAAAACGACGGTTGTCTGCCTTGTTCCAACCAGGGTCTGCATCCCAGTTCCGATACCATTTTGCGATGATAAATTTCTCGAGAAAGGCAATGTAGTGATCGGCCTTGTGTCGATAGCTGTCGTGCAACCGCTCGTCGCTCCAGACGATTTCGACAAATCGCAGGATGGGGCTGATGATCAGCCCATCGTCACACAACCACTCGGTATAGTGTGGCTTGTACTGTGTATAGCGACTTTGCCCCCAGCCCAGATAGCCGTCGACGTACTGCGGGGCAACGTTCGTGTGCAGCGGGCTCTGTGGCCTGTCGCTGAGATTGGCCAACAAGCGATCCACATGCGAAACCATCTTGTCGAGCCACTTCCGCTCGCCGAATGTCGCGTAAAGATTCACGTACATGCGTAACACGTAGGACTCGCCCCACGCCACCTCACCCCCACAGTGGCTGTCAACGAAATCCTCCCCACGTTCCTTTTCCCACGCGGCATACGCGGCGTGCCAATCCGTGGTAACCGGCTCAGCGGGAGAGACTTCTGAGGCCAAACACGCTGGCACAATCATGGTGGCCAGAGCAAGTAACACATAAGTGTTGATGTCATCGCGCAGTAGAAAATGCAACACGCTCGGAAACTCTCTTGCTGGCAAGGCCTGGGACAAGTCCACGACACTAGTCTATCAGCTCTCCATGTTGAGTCCCGCTTCATTCTTCAGAGTTCAACCGCGGACGATAGACTCTACTTGCTCCATATACAGACACTTTCTGTCGCTGGTGTTGTTCCCGTATCCGGCAACATGTCACTTCACCAGATCATCAATTGGTAGCCTCTGGATACGGCTCGGCACTGCCCAAAAACAACTGGCCGGTCCATTTGCTCTGCCGTGATGACCATGAGAACCATATCTGACTGAGGCTCATAGCACTTTGCCAGGCTCCCAGTGAGTGTAGGGACCCGAGCCACGATCCATGGGCCGACTCAGACCACAGTTCTTCCGATGAACGCTTTACGAACTCAATGCAGACGTCAGCGATCTGGTAGCAAATAATAGGTTGCCAAACACAATCGCTCAGACCATCCTCAGTTCCCCTGCACGCGCTCGTGTTTCTCGATCGTTCCACCAGGGTGCCTTAGTTCCTTGCTCACTATGGTAACTAGCGCCGTAACTCATTCGTCCCTGATTCCCGAGAAACTCCGCTGCATTGAAGTAAGAGAGCTCTTCCATATATTGGTCGTCGTCCGCAAAGTAAGTTCCGTCCTTGGTGAGCGTGGTGACATGAACAAGTGACTGCCCGAGCTCATGCCGTAAGGCAAAGAGGAGATTCAGCAGATTGTGGGTCGATGGCTTGTAGTGACCGCTGTTATTGTCGATGTGAATGAGTACGCCCTGATCGACAATAATCATCCCCGCACACAGTGCATTACCGCCCGCCAAAAACGATGAGTGGTGTATCGCCAACGGATCGCCTTCTTCCTGATAGGGGACCGTGTAGAGGTTCAGATCCACATCCATTGCGTACGCATCGCCACTCATATTCCTGGTCGAGTAGGGATACTCAGTGCCGTTCGCCTGCGTCTTGCACCAGAGCTGTCCGGCGAATGTGAGACGTTGACTCTGGCGCATGGCGTCGTCGAAATAGTGAACCGTCTTTGTGATGTGTGCGGCAGGGTGGTAAACATGCCTTCCCGTTTCATCGCCAAGTTTTTCGAGTCGGATCGCCTCCTCACTGACGTCTAGTCCGCGAAGACGGTGTTCCCACCCATCGGCTCCATGCCACTCTGCTCCACGGTTGGTCCGAATAGCGCGTGTACCAGCCGTCCGCCATCGATCAACCGCTCCCGGAAAAATCTCGACGCGAGCGTGACTCAATAGTCGGTAAGCATCGTCAACTCCGAGATCTGGAGTCGCAGGCCCGAATAAGTTCTTCAGCACAGGCCGCATCAAGTCTCGAACCGCCCTGGTGCGTTTCGTGGGATCCTTGTGACTTTTCTGCCTCAAGTAATTGCAACATCCGATTCCGACATAAACGAGTCCGTTCCACCGTCTGGCGTCGTCCCCTACATGTCGATGAAAATAATCCAGCGAATTGTCGATCTCGAGCA
>CAZITS010000840.1:0-3123 GCA_964542185.1 uncultured Pirellulaceae bacterium | reverse complement strand
CCACCCCAGCGTTGCCTAGCCCAGGTCCGGCAGCACAAATGGATCCCGATACTCCTTGGTCAGCAAGGCATTTGCCGACTCTGAATTAGTAAATCGCTGCGCCTTGGCATCAAAATCGAGTCGGCCATCGGTTCGGTAAGCGATTTCACCCAGATGCACCAGCGCACATGAGCGGTGCGCTACTTCCGGTGGAATACGGTTGGGCTTACGGGTTCGCACCGAGGTCAGGAAATCCTCCATGTGCTCCTTGTATCCCCGCTGACCACGGATATCCCTTCCCTCGGTCGGCCCCGGCTTGCCTTTGGGCCCGAGAAACACACTGAACGCGCCGCGACGCGAAAAGATCATGTAGCCTTCAGTGCCGTAAAATACGTTGCCGTTATCGAATCCGTGCAAACCATAACTGGTAAACGGGTAATTTTCATAAATTAACAAACGGCCGTCAGGGTACTCGTAGTTGACACACAGGTTATCCGGATACTCACTTGCGTGCCCGTGGAGCAACATCCGGCCACCTCGAGCGGTAATCTGGCTGGGAACAGTATCTACCCCCAAACCCCAGCAGGCCATATCCAGGTCGTGGATCCCATCGTCACCAATTTCTCCATTACCGTAATCCTGGAAAAGACGCCATGTCCCATGAAAGCGATGTCGGTTAAATCCACGGGACGGCGCGGGGCCCAGCCAGCGGTCATAATTTACTGTTGACGGCGTTTCACTATCCGGTACAGGCCGGACCACGCGCCGCAATTCGGCAGTCCAGGCACGTGCCACCTTGACCTCACCGAGAATGCCCTGCTTCATCAGGCGGGCAGCCTTCTCGGTAACTTTACTGCTGCGCATCTGGCTTCCCTGCTGGACAATCCGGCCATACTTGCGAGCCGCTTGCGAAACCAGTAGCCCTTCGTTGTAAACATGTGAGATCGGTTTCTCGAGGTAAACATCCTTACCTTCCTGCATTGCCCGCAATGCAATCGGAGCATGCCAATGATGCGGCGTCGCTACGATCACTGCATCCACGTTCTTATCTGACAATACATCTTCATAACGGGAAGTACGTTTCGGCGCAGCCCTTTGGGCCGCAGCGTAATGAGGCGCGATCTTATCAATTTGTGCGGAGTCGACATCACAGAACCAGGCGATGGAAACTCCTGGCCGATTCTCAGCCAGCCCCTTCACATGATGCGTCATGATGCCGCCACAACCAATGATGCCCAGCTGCACAATCTCTTTTTGCACGGCAGCCTCGGAATGCACACCCCCCATCGTTGAAACGACCGCAGTGACAGCTGCCACTTCGGAACCCCGCTGCAGAAAGCGCCTTCGTGTCGTCTCGCGGTTCATAACACATCTCCATTTGGGAATGAGCTTTGCCATCCAACCAGATTGATCATGGTACCGCTGCCAACGTCAAAGCGAGTCGCGGTACAGTGGTGAATTGCCACACAGCAAAGCGATCCATTGTAACGAATTCAACACCTCTTGTGGCTCAACCTGATCCACTGTCGCAAATGCCCGCCCTGGCCAGTTAACGCGAGTTATCCCGAGCACGCACGCCTGCCACTCGCCCTAGAACCTGGGCAGCCAACGGCGGTACCAGGGGGGCACCGGACGCTCGGCTGTAGTGGCTGCCGGCCGTTCCATTACGTCCATCGGCGGAATGCGCCGAACGGGTTGTAACGCAGGAACCAAAGGCACATACGTCTTGAAAAATCGTGGCCAGTAACTGTCCAGGAATTCCTGGCAATCCAGAACACGTCCCTGCTCCAATTGAAAACGGGCCAGCGCCAGGTCTTTCTCCAACTGCCCAAGTTCAGTGCGACTGAACCACGTGTCCAGAATTTGAACATCGTCAACCCAAACCTCACCAGGTCCCATCAAATCAAAACCGATGCGCAGATCCTGGAGACCATCCAGAGGCAATTTTCCAAATGGCACATGAAAGAGTTTCCAATGGCTATCAAGCTTGAAACGCTCATCGGAGACGTTGGCACCGACCCAGGCGTAGCGGTAATAGGGCTGGCCATTGACCTGCGCCTCGATTGCCAATCGCAACGGAGGCTGTTTCGCACCCGCCGGAATCCGAGCGCGCACACCCAGCGTAAGACGCCCCAGGAGCGGTCGCTCCAACGGCCCACTGCGAACCCATAAAAGGGGAGGCCGTCGACTGCGGTCAGTATGTTTTAAATAGAGCGACTTAGCTCCGGCATAAGCGCGACTCGCGTCAATTTCGGCACGCAATTCGCCGCCGGGCACCAACTGTGCCCGCATCCACCCGGGCAACTCATCGACCGCACCGTCTCGCTCAAATCCAGCGTTTGCCAGGCGTGTGAGCTGAGGGCGTTTCTTCGCGACGCGGGTCCGTTTCTGCAAATCCTGCAATTCGATCTGCAAGGCCTCAGTCAAGTTTTCAGAATAGGAAACTGTCCAACCTAGCACCTCGATGTCTTTGGCACTGAGTGAAACAGCAACCAGGTCATAGGGCTCGAGCGACACCGACCAGGTGGCTCGAGAACCACGCAGGACGAGTGGACGCACTCGCTGAGGCCCCAGAGAACGAATGCGACAACCCCGTGGGACTTGAAACTCAAGATGGGCTTCTACCGGCCAGGCAGAATCATTCAGCAAATAAACAAGCGTTTGACCTTGATCGACGAGCGTTCGGACCACAACCGGTTGACTTGGCGTCTTGCCAGACTGTGGCACGACGTCCCGAAACTTCCGGGCAGGCAATCCACGAAAAGTCGAAAAAAACGGCAGCAGAGAATCCTCCTGGCCAATCGGCAACAACCAGCCTCCCGTGACCAGAGTGTCGGATTCGAGCGTTGCCAACGCATGCACAAAACGCCGGCGGTTAGCGGGTCCACTGGGCGAGAAATGCGCCAACAGCCAGGCCTGCGTATTCTCTTTCCCGAACGGACTACGTTCTTCCAGCGCAGGCAGGGCCAAGGGAGTCGCTTTCTGAAACAACAGGCTTCCGGTACCGCCCGCGTTGGCAAAATAACGAGAAAACGCAGCCGAATGCGCCAATCGCAAATCAACCGACCGCTCCGTGAGCGGCGCTTGCAGGGCCAACCGCTGCGGTCGCAGCAACACGACCTGCCCGTCATCTTGAAAGCTCTC
>CAZITS010000839.1:0-3130 GCA_964542185.1 uncultured Pirellulaceae bacterium | reverse complement strand
TGAGGCGAACAGGGTAAAATGCGGGATTAAGTCAGGTTCTATTCTAGAAGCCGAATTTCGGGATTCAAGCGTTTTCCAGAAGGTCTTCCACGAACACAGCATTCACATGGGCCCTGCGCGTGCTGGGCCAGTGATCCAGGTGAGTTACGACCAGCCAGCCGGGGCCACTAGCAACTCGGTTTGGACAGCCAGGGCCAGCAGCTTCTGGTAGAGCTGGTGTCCCCGCCCATGGAATATATCATCCAAATAACCCTCGCTACTTGATTTTCCCCGAGAATTTACCGCCTCTGTGGGCTACCGGGAGCGGGAAATCGACCTAAAATGTCCCCTTTTCGCTATAGATGGGCATGGATTTGCAACCGTCACCCTCATTCATGTTGCCTGCGGGCGTTGCCGATGCCCCCGTGGGCGTACTGCTCAGCGGCGGTTTGGATAGCAGCATCCTGGTCGCGGCACTGCTGGAGCGTGGCTGCTCCGTGGTCCCGTTGTATGTACGCTCTGGTTTGTTTTGGGAAGCGGCGGAGCAGCAGGTAGTGACGCGTGTACTGGCTGCACTGGCCTCGCAGCGGCTGCAGCCGCTGGTGACGCTGGAACAGCCGGTTGACGATGTCGTGCGAGACCATTGGAGTATGACGGGAAGAGGGGTTCCCGCTGCCGAGGCGGATGATGCGGAGATGCGCTTACCCGTGCGTAATGGCCTGCTGACCCTCAAGGCAGGGTTATGGTGTCATCTCAATCGGGTCCCTCAGATGGCACTGGGGCCGCTCAACGGGAATCCGTTCAGTGACGCGTCGGCCGAGTTTTTCCAGAGTATGGAGCAGATATTCCGGCTTTCGGGGATTGCAGAGTTGCAGATCCTGACTCCCTTTGCCGCACTGGAAAAGCAACAGGTCATGCAACTCGGTGCCCATTTGCCGCTTCACCTGACTTTTTCCTGTGTAGCGCCTCAGGAGGGGCAGCACTGCGGAGAATGCAATAAGTGTGCCGAACGTCAGGCCGCTTTTCAGGTCGCTGGCCGATCGGATCTGACCGCGTACCACGCGGTTCCATGTTGACACTCAGCTATTTAATTGGGGAGACCGCGCAGCATGTTTCAGGTGAGTCGCGAAATCGATTTTTGCTACGGGCACCGCTTGCTGAATTACGAAGGCAAGTGCCGTAACCTGCATGGCCACAATGGCCGCGCCGTGATTACCATTGAATCGGAGCAGCTCGATCACCGCGGCATGGTGCTCGATTTTTCGGATATCAAAAAGGTGGTCAGCACCTGGATCGATGATCATCTGGACCATCGTATGATCTTGCATCGTGACGATCCCGCTGTGCCGTTCCTGAAGGACCTCAAAGAGCCACTGCACTTGATCGAGACCAATCCGACGGCGGAAAACATTGCCCGCTTGATCTATGAATTCACGCAGGGTCAGGGCTTTCCCGTTATCAACGTACAGTTGTGGGAGACGCCCCACTGTTATGCGACCTATCGCGGCTGACACTGCGGTGGCCAGTACGGAAAACGTGCCGCGAAACGTACGAAGTGCGGACCGTTCAGATCAGGTCTTGTCGCCGTTTCTTTCGTTGTCGTGACCGGCTACAGTCCTCACAGACCCCGCTGATAATCAGGCGGTGGCCGGTGACCCGGAAACGGTGATCCTTGGCGACCGAGTCACGCAGTTCGAGTAAGGCTTGACTCTGAAACTCGAAGAGTTGCTGGCATTCCTGACAGTACAGGTGATCGTGTTGCGGGTAGCCATAATCGTGTTCGTAGACCGCCCGGCCTGCCAACTCAAATTTACGTAACAGGCCCGCGTCGACCAGTTCGTTGAGCGTGCGGTAGACGGTGGGACGACTGACATAGCCTGCTTCGCCCTTGCGGGGTAACTTTTCGATCAGGTTATCAGCATCGAAATGTTCGTGCGTGCTGAAAACGTGTTCCACCAGGCGGCGCCGCTGCCCGGTGTTGCGCATGCCGCGGCTTTGCAGGTATTCGGCGAAACGATCCTGGGCTGAAAGGGAAACCTGAATGGTTTCGAGCGTGTAATCGGTGGACATCAAACCCCTCTACATTCGATCGCTTATTGAGACCGTCCGTATGGGTAATTATAGGCGTGAAGGCAAGGAATACGAGTCCTGTCTCAATAAGAAACTGGCTCCAGACACAGGTAAATCCGTGGCAAACATCTCGCCGGCACTCCTGCAGAGCCGTTTTGCTACAGCGGCAGGCCGCGGTAACTCCGGTCGAGTACGTCCATCGGGTGCATGATTTTCAGCGGGCGGTCTTGGAGCCGCGCTTCACAGGCAATTTGCATCAGACAGCCTGCATTGGCCGTGATCACCAGATCCGCGCCGGTCTTGGCAATGTTACCCATTTTTCTCTGACTGAGGCGGCCGGCCATTTCCGGTTCGGTCAGATTGTAGGTTCCCGCAGCACCACAGCAGAGTTCCGATTCGGGAAGTTCTTCCATGTGCAGCCCCGGAATCTGCTGTAACAGGTTGCGAGGCTGTTCCCGCACCTGCTGGGCGTGTGCCAGATGGCAGGCGTCGTGATAGGTTGCTTTGGCGCGGATTTCTCCAGCTGGTGGGATCAGTCCCAGTTCGTCGAGAAATTCGCTGACGTCTTTAATCTTGTTGGCCAACGCCTGGCGGGCGGGTTGCTGTGCGTCTTGCCAATGGTGTCCGTAATCTTTCAGCATGGCGCCACACCCGGCCACATTGACCAGAATTGCGTCGACGTCGGCGTACTCTGGGTCGGTAAACGCGGCCAGATTTTGATCGGCAAAGTCCTGGGCGGGTTCTGCCTGACCGGCATGAAAATGAATCGCACCACAACAGCGCTGGGCCGGGGGGACAACGACTTCGCAGCCGTTTTCCTGGAGTACACGGACGGTCGCCATATGCGTCGGGCGAAAAACGGCATCTCCTACGCAGCCGGTGAACAGGGCGACGCGGGCGCGGCGCTGACCCTTGGCAGGGTAGCTGTTTTCCAGCGGAGGCACGGGTGCTTCCAAAGGAGGCAGCATCGTCAGTAACCGGCCGAGGCGGGGGGGGAGTAGTTTCCAGAGTCCCGTGGCGATGACCAGTCGATCGAGACGTAATTTCTGGGCCAGTCGCGCTGGCCACAGCGCCAGCTGTA
>CAZITS010000838.1:0-3137 GCA_964542185.1 uncultured Pirellulaceae bacterium | reverse complement strand
AAATAGGAGTTCCGATCGGACTGATCGTGATACTGCAGTTGCCCCGGTGCTCCGCCGCCCCCGCCTCCTTGTTGCGTGCTTGATTGGTATCTGAAGAGTGGCTGAGTGCGATCCTCGCGACTGCGTAGCAGCGTTGCCTGGACAGAACCCTGGTCAGGATCGTTGGCATTCTGACTGTCTTTGCGAAGGTTTGCCACGTCGGGCGTCAGGTCTGCCGCAAAAGCGGACCGCAAGGGATTTCCAAATAAGGTGGGAAATGATCCATTGACGACCAGTGGATTGGCGGTTCCCTGCGTGGAATCGCTATATCCACGCCGGCTATCGACGAGGTTTCGCCAAACTCCACCGTTGGCATGGGCTGGAAATCCCATGGCCAGGCCGCGAAACACATCCAGTTCGAAGATGGTATTGAAGTTCACGCGCCCCGGGTCTCTGAAACGCGAATAGGATCGCAACACATTGGTCTGTCTGATCGCAGCGGGGAGCGAGGCCAGATCGGGTTCCCGTCCCCAGTCTCGTGTGCCGACGAAGGGTGAGGGGGTCTCGACGAAATCGAACAGGCGGTAATAGTGCGGGATGTCGCGACGGTCATCACCGGCAGTTTCAAAGAACGCCAGTAAATGTCCAAATGGCGACGGTTCGTCGTCTTCGTATTGTTCGTCAGTGCCGGCAGATTGCAATGTGCTGAAGTCCTGCGTCAGACGTGAAGCACGTGAAAGCGGGACCTGCAGCAGTTCCAGTGGGTTGGCAAAGGGGCGATCGTGGAAGACCAGCCAGGGGAAGGCAGGTCTGGACAGTCCCAGACCTCGGCCGTCCGGTACCGGGTTGTTGTTGCGTGTTTGCAGTGGGTTTACCGTGTCGGGAGCACCGATAAAGTTCTGCGCTGCTCCGGACGGATCCGTAGTAGAGAGGAAGTAGGGATGGTAGCCACGATTGAGATAACCGAGTGTCTGGTCGACGGCGTACGGGAAAAAATGGCCGGTGGGATTGCCTGGCTCGCGCCAGCGCGCCTGCCAGCCCGCGTCGACGGCCACATCATTGATTTCTTGCGCCCACACATCCCGTAGCATGGTCGCTGCTTTATAGCTGGCATCGCCCCGCTCCAGTGAAGCGAATTCGATGGCGCTGTCGTCACCCTTCTCGGGATCGTCTTCGTCAACAGCGACCCCGTTAAAGGTCGTCAGATCGACCGAGTGTGTGTCGATTGTGAGATAGGGATTGGAAAGTGTATTCCACGGTAGCAACGGGTTGGCGAGTCGCTGCAGGTGGACGACGCGATGGTCGGGCCAGGTGCCGTCCCGCAGAAGTTGCTCGATTTCTACCGCATTTTCGTTGCCACCGTTGGCAGGGCTGCGACGGCGGTCGAGTGGTTCATCCAGTGACGGTGAATAGGCGGGTAACCCGTACAACGGATCCACACCGTTAGGGGCGATTTGGTAGCCGTTGGGTGGTTCGGAGACGGTTAGGCCTCCGCCTTGATCGATGGGGACTGCAATCGCGTTGAGGATGTGTCTCGGGCGACCATCATCCAGAAGGATATCGGTCGGTTCGGTGGGCAGCTGAACGGGTACCCCGTTGACGGTGACTTGCGTCAGTGTCGTCGCCGCCCCGACGATCTGCTCGCTTTGATTCCCCCGCACGCGCACCTGGTGCAGGCGGGGGTTGACGTTGGGGTCCAGTACGATCTGGCGGTTGTTGCCATCCTGGAAATGTTGGGAATTGGTGGGCAGGCCTACGTCGTTGACATACTCATTCGCGCCATCTCCATCGACGTCGGCCCGGCGACCAGAGGTCCCGACCACCGCGTAGCGACCCGGCTCCAATTGCGCCAAAGGTAATTGGGTCCACCTGTTTTTGGTGGCGGGTGTGGAATTTGCTTGAGGCGTAGTGAAGTAAACGTATTTTTGGATGTCGGCGGCGGCGGGCCGCGTGGTGGTGGAGGGGTCGTTGGGGTCGAGGTTCTTGCTGGCGCCACTGACCACCATCATCCGCCAGACGGGGGATGTATTGGCCGCACGACGGTTCAACTGCACTCCGTAGGCTGTCGCATTGCCCGCTCCATATACTGAGTAGAGTTCGGCCGGAGGCTTGTGGGAACCGCCCGGATGCGCTGTGGTGACCCAGGGGTTATAGAGTTCGACAAAAAACGCGCCGCGGGGACGAAACCGCTGGTCAAAGTGGATGTCGCTGGTGTCGTCGCCCGGAATGTGTTTTCCGTGATTCGCACCTTGCAGATTTTCCGTACGACGATCATGCCAGGCCAGCGTCTCGGTGATCAGCAGTTCGGGCCGTTCGCAGCCCCAGACCAGCCCGCGGTCGGGATGGTTGTCGTCGACAGAATTCCCTCCCAGGATGCCATCAAATCCGCCTGCCGGTGAGCCATTGAACGGTCTCAAATCAAATTCAAAGGGAGTCATGATGACATCGGGATCGCGGAAATCGACCACGTTGATGGCCCATTGGGCAAGCGCGTAGGCCTTGCGAGTGATGTCCCCATCGAGGTTTTGATAGCCGGGTAACGAGATGCGGGCATTACGTTCATCGAGTAGACGCAGCAAAGAGTAAAGATGGTGCGCCAAACGTCGGCGTCCGACGTGGTGTGTGTAATTCGGGTTGAGTGCCCACAGTTGCGTCGTAAACGGATTGCCGGCTGTGGGCGGGTTCTGGGTGTAGGTAGGGATGCCGTAGGGATTACCCATCAGGCCAGGTCCGAGGAGTTCCGGCACGACTTCGCTAGGATCATCGACCACGCCGTTGTCGTTATTGTCGATGCCATTGCCGAGCAGTCGGTTGAGATTGAGACGCCCACCATCGAGCAGTTCGAACGCCACCATTTGTCGAATTTCATCGTCGACCTGTGGAATCCCGTTACCGTCTGTGTCGTTCTGGGCAACACCATTCTGAATCAACTTCAAACGGAACCAGTCAATCAGGCTGACTTCTCCAACCTGGTCATCATAAGCGCCCAGGATACCGTCAAAACCAGCGCCGACTTCGCTGCGCAGAGACCTGGGCAAGCCGGTTTGCGGCACGGGCAGCGACCAGCTGTCGGTAGTCACCATCGCCCGCGTGCGGCTGGCCTTGTATTGATTTTCGGCGTGGATTTGCGCATTGACGGTTGCTTTTGGTTTGACACT
>CAZITS010000837.1:1864-3141 GCA_964542185.1 uncultured Pirellulaceae bacterium | reverse complement strand
ATTGTTCAGTCCAGCAGGCCGCTCGCATCCTACATTACGTTGCAGCTTGAGCAGGCACTTCTTCCACTGCAGCCCCATCTGATATGTCCCCCATTGTCAGCCCTGAATACTGTGACCTCGTAATTGGGACCGCATAATATTGGGACCGCATAATACGGTGTTTCAAAAATTTCAAACAAGAGACTACGATACCCCTGCGGGTTAATTAAGCTCCGCAGCGAGCATTTGCAAATTACTCGAATACGAGCGCTTTCCGGCCTGGCAGGGTCCGGGTCACACTGGTTGAGGTGAAATGGACTGGCTCCTATCCCCGATTGAACAGATTGCCCGTCGCGGAATCTGCAGGCTCACAAGACGTAAGGATTTTGGCAGATGGCAAAGATTAAGGAATGTTGAGGATCCGAACTCGTACTCGCTGCTTCCGCTTATCCGTCGCCGATGCATCTTTGTTCATGTACCTAAATGTGCGGGAACATCGCTGTGCCGGCAATTATTTGGATCGCAAGGGCCTGGTCATATAAGAATCAAGGACTACCAGGTTGCACTATCAGTTCGAGAATTTTCGCACTTTTTTAAGTTTACGATCGTCCGTAACCCCTGGGACAGACTCGTTTCAGCATTTCATTATTTAAAAGCGGGTGGAATGAATCGTATGGATCGCGAGTGGGCTTTATCAAACATTTCTCGTTTTCAAGACTTTGACGAGTTCGTCCACGAATGGGTGAATTCGGACAACGTGAATGATGGCAGCTACTTCCATTTTCGACCACAGGTCAGCTTTGTGAGATTGACTTCTGGGGTGATACCACTCGATTTTATCGGCAGGACTGAGAGTCTTGATGATGATCTCGCTGAGATCTGCTCTCATCTGCATATGCCTCAGGTAAAGTTAAGAAAGCATAACGCGTCGCATCATGAGCCGTACCAGAAGGTCTATGTTCAAGATACACGAGCAATCGTTGAACGAGTTTATGCGGAAGACATTAAAACTTTTGATTACAAGTTCGATTAGCGTCGTGCTGCGCTGTGTGCCGCCAGCAGATTTGTGTTCTTTGAGTTATCTGGTGAAGAAGTTACCAGCCGTCCGTGTCTCAATGCCGTTGCGTGACTTCCGGATCGCGTTGGCTTGCCGGTATCCCAGATCTTCACCGTCTTGTCCTTGCTGCCACTGACAATGCGCTGGCCATTCGGACTGAAGGTCACGCTAGTGATCGCGCGAGTATGTCCCGTGCGCGTGTGTTGTGTCTGAAGCTGGTTTATGCTTTTTTCGCCGCCAA
>CAZITS010000837.1:0-1764 GCA_964542185.1 uncultured Pirellulaceae bacterium | reverse complement strand
ATCAGATGTGGGACGCGATAAGAGACTTGATATTTGCAGTACCGCTCGGCGTTGTTCTGTTGCTCATGATGTTTAAGGCAAGGGAAAAATTAGGCAATAGACGTTGGTATATGATGCCGTTGGTTTTGTATTACTTTTTGTGGGATTCGTGGGGGACTATCAGGTCCATTGGTATGAATTATCTCATAAGTGATATGTATTATGATGCGCAAGAAAGTGTCGTCCAAATCTATGGATGGGGTATACGCTTTGTTTACGCCATTGTTCTTCTTATGGCGTTTAGCCCATACGTAATGAAAGATAAACAAACAGCAGAAATAGGTTCATAATAAAGAGGGTCAGAATAGAAGTGATGCTGGCACAAAGGGCAACGGTATATCATTGAAGCTGACGACTATTGTGGATCAGCTAATACACACGTCATGGTAGCCTACGTTAAGCCGATTCCACCCACAGAACTCAACAGGCGAGCACGGTGTGACAGGACGTTTAATGACGAGACGTCCACTTGTCCTTTGTTTTATGTTCCTCTTTATGCTTCCTGTCGTTTCTGGGTTTACCCAACAGCTACCACCCGACGCAGCCGTCGTACGCAAGCAAGTGGATGGATTCTTGCGAGAGAATCCCGCCGTTGCCAGGGACATCGAATCGCGCACGATTGCCCGGGAGAATCTGGAATGGATGTTCCGCATCGCCGCTGCGCCGCGGGTGGTGATGCCTGCAGAAAAACGATGACTGCGTTTCGTGCCAGACTGGATGAACTTGTCCGCGCTGGACAATTAACTCGGGAAGAATGACTCGGGAAGAAGCCGCAGAGTTGTTTCGCGCCGCGTTTCCGCAGGCGAATCGCGATCAGGCCGAGCACGCGGGCGGTCGGCGAGAGCGGGCCCGCAGGCCATGTTGATTACTCGTCTCCGTATCGCGGTGGCGTATTGTGGTCACGCGCTGCCCCCGCAGTTGGACACGATTTCCTGCTACCAAAAACTACTTTTGTTGGCCGCAGTCCGCCTTCCGTATGCTGCTCCAGTCCTGCCGATCTGGTTCCGGCTCCAGGTAGCCGTCGACACTGTTACCTGGGCTGGGTAGGGCTGGCAACGTGGCCGCGTCATCTCGTTTGAGGTACCATCAACGCAATGATTGATGGCCATCTTACGATCCGATCGGCGTGGCTCGCCACGATAACTGGGGTGCTGTCGTGCGCCCTGGTTTGTGCTCCCAGCACGGCGCTGTTGGCGAGCGATGCGCCCGCTGGTTCCGAGACCACGTCGGCTGTTTCAGCGGTCGATCATGACACAGTCCTGCCGATTTTGCTGCTGCGCTGTGCGGTCTGCCATGGGCTGCGCAGACAAGAAGCCGACCTGGACGTACGGACGCGAGCTGCCTTGTTGCGCGGTGGCAAGTCGGGACCGGCCATTGTGCCCGGTCGCGCCGAGGACAGTCTGTTAATCAAGCGACTGCGGGCCCAGGAAATGCCGCCACGGAAACGCCTCAAGCCAGTCAGTGTGAAACCCGCGCTGCCACGTGAAATCGAGACGCTGGCACGGTGGATCGATGCGGGCGCGCCAGCGGCGGCCAGGACACCCGATGTCGCGACTTCAGTGCCGGACCCTCTGGTTGCTGCAGAGGATCGTTTGTTCTGGTCATTTCGAACGCCAGTTGCACCAGAACTACCGCGCTGGCCGCCGGCTGCCCGGCCGGCCAATCCGCTGGATGCCTTTGTGCTGCGCAAACTCACTGAACAGCAGAGTACGTTTTCGCCACCTG
>CAZITS010000836.1:0-3143 GCA_964542185.1 uncultured Pirellulaceae bacterium | reverse complement strand
GCTTTGAGTGCCTCGACAATGATCGGTCCCCGGCGGATCGGTTCTGCGCAGATGCTAACGACATGGACGTCTTCGCGCCGCAGGGCCGCGTCCAGTGGTAGTACTGGAATCCCCAGTCGTTGGGCCATTTGTTCATTGAGTTGGCGTCGGCGGGGCGAAATGTCATCCTGATCGGTCATGCCGACTGCTCGGCAGCGGCCGCCTTGCAGCAGCGAGTCGGCATAACCTGGCTGATGCGTGTGATCACCAGAAACCAACAGTAAACCGTAAGGAGGGGCTAGCGGAATGGGAGCCTCTGCTACTGCTGACAGACTATGTGTCGGGGTTTGCGAGGGCGGATTCGACTCGGCCATCCAGATTGTTCGTAATTGGTCCAATAATTCCGTGGCCCGTGGGTCGAGTGGCGGTTGGTGATCCGCACTGGCCAGATTTCCGTGCGTTACCTCAGATTGCCAGGCAAGTGTGCCTTGGTTTCCCCAGAGGACAAGTTCCAGAATTCCCTGAGTGGCGATTGGTGTACCGATCGAGAGCAGCGCGGACGTACCCGAGGTGAAACTTGCGAGAATACTGAATTGACCGTTCTCCACACTGCCTATCACGCTCACGTTTTGCACACGACTGTTAAACCAGCTTTCTGCCTGGTGCAGCAGCCAGGCAGCGGTGCCCTGAAGTTCGCCGTGATCGACGATCGTATGCGCGATGATACGGAGCGCGACAGGTCTGCCGATTTGTCCGGTCTGGAGCCCGCGCGTTGTCGTCTGGACGACATCGGAGAGTGAAACCATGGTCGATATCCGAAAGAGGCAATATCCACAGACAGAAGCGCCAGCCGACGGGACGGAGGCACGTCATCCACGAACAGAGTTATCGCTGGCCAGCGCGGTCAATTCAAGCGGCAGTGAACTTTCCAGCCAGTCGCCAGGTGGTGTTATGGGCCGCCCCTGCCAAATCGATCGGGTAGCAGGAGTCGCAGTGAGACCTCTCGCGTCTCTGGGACAGGCTCTTCTTGCACGAGCAGGATTGGCAGATCTTCGCAAAATTCGGCCAAGACCTGACGGCAGGCGCCACAGGGAGTCACGCCATTACGACTGGCGATGGCCAGTGCTTGAAAATCCCGGTACCCCTCCACGACAGCGTTTCCCACTGCCACTCGTTCGGCGCACTGGGTCAGACCGAGTGAGCGGTTTTCCACATTACATCCGCGCACAAAGCGGCCCTCTGTCGTCAGTAACGCAGCGCCGACGGTGAAGTCTGAATACGTTGCGTAGGCGTGTGCACGCGCCTCTTGTGCGGCCAGGATCAATTGCTGACGAGTTGCATCATCCATCGGTTCAGATCGCGGGAGTGCCGACTTTTATGGTGCGGTAGTTGTGGTGCGTAGCGTTGTGGTGTTTTTTGGGCCGTACCGCACCGCGGGAAGACGTCACCCTGGGCCAGCGGAACGGCGTTGGCGAGATTGATCCGGTTGTCGCACGCGGATAGCCAACTACTCAAGGAACTCCAGGTCAGCATCCGGGCGTACCGACTTGTACCAGCGTTTCCAGGCAGTCTGGGCTTGTTTTTTCTGGACTTCACTGGGCGTATCGGGCATCCCCACGCCGGCGAATCTGCGACTCACCAGACGTAGACCGTCGCGAGCCGCCAGGACCACGCGCAGGTCCGGGTCACTGAGTGCGTAGATGAGCGCGGGAACTTCTGACAAGCCCCCCCCACGCGCCACTCCACGGACGGCAAAGATCCTTTTCTCGTAGGATGGATCGGCAAATAGTTTGGCCAACCGATTGAGTTGCCGTTTACGTTCGGATTCGACTTCGCTGAATTTGACATCGCGGGGAATTTCATCGAGTTTGGCCGTCTCTTTGATTCGCAGTAACGCGGTTTCCAGGTCGACCACCGCTTTCACCTTGATTACGGCGCCATCTTCATCGACTTGGAGATTCGAGAGATCGGCAGGCAAACCGCGACCCCCTCGGAGCTTTCCACCTTGGAGTGTCTTGACAAGATCTCGAGTGGCGCGGAGCAGAAACAGGATCGAGAAAGCCGTATCGGTTTCGGCACCCTGGTTTGCTTCTTCGTCACCTCCGAGTGACCACCCTCCCCCGTCTTTTTCGTTACGTTGGAGAAACTCAACTCCCTGGTTGTACCAGTTCGGCTCGTCTTCAAAGTCACGGGTGGCAAACTCGCGCAATGCCTGGTGCCGTTCCATACCGTACAGATAGTAGGACTGCCAGTGGTTTGTTTCTGTTTGACAACGCTGGCGAAAGAAATTTTCCCCGTCCTGGATAGATCGGCGCAAGACACCCATTTCAATTGAGTGGGAACTCGCCGCAGCCTTCTTGGTTTCTTTCGTTGCTTCGACTTTCTTCAGCGGCCCCTTTTTCTTTTTCGGATCGGGCCGACGCGTGACATGGTCTTCGATTCCCAGTACCTGGGCCGACATGTAGATGCTGCCCATCGCACCGACCACCATCGAAGGCGTGATCCGTCCGGCATTTTGACCGGGTGGATCGTCCTGACTCTGGGGCACGCGATTATAGCCACCAGGGTCTTTACCGAGATACGACCAGGCACCACTGACATCCTGCGTACGCATCAGCCATTTGCAAGCTCTCTCCAGCGAACTGCGATTAACGGAAAACAGGTTGCCATCCTTGCCCACATTGTGTGCAGTCCAGGAGGCGAGTACGCCATACTGGGTACAAGAGGTATCCCCGATATTGCGGTTGGAGTAACTCCAGGATCCGTCGCTGCGTTGCTTGTTGCCGAGTTCCCTGAGCATGGACTGAATGGTCTGGCGATGTTGCCGAGGGTCCAGTTCACACAACAAGAGAATGGCAATCGATAATCCGTAGACTGCTTTGTGGTCTTCGGTGTTGATTTCTTTGCAGCCTTTGGCAGCCTCTTGTACAAACGCACTGGATTTGTATTTCGTACCGTACTTCTTGTCTGCCTTGATCATGGCCAATGCCAGTAAGGCTTTGTGTCCCGGCCGTTTCTCCTCGGCTTTTTCCAGGATCCCGATGCCCGACAGAACCATTTTCTTGACCACCGGACTCATTGGTGTGTGTGCCTTGAGATCCCCCGGAAGGAGCCATGCCAGGCAACAGAGGACGACGGTGGTAGCGAGCCAGTGGGGGCGCAGG
>CAZITS010000835.1:0-3144 GCA_964542185.1 uncultured Pirellulaceae bacterium | reverse complement strand
GAAACGTCAGCGGTTGATCGCGGCGGGAGCCGATATCATCATCGGCGACTTTGGTTGCCATCGGGAATTGTGTCAATTGATCGGATTGGCATAGGGTTACCCCTGGTGCTGCCGCAGTCGCGTGGATGGGATCTGCAGTTTGTGGTGGGTCAAAATAGAGTTGCTTGATCACCTTGTCTACAGTCGGTGTTGCCTTGCGAGTTTGCCATGTATCCTCAATTCGATCGACGTCGCCTGTTGATCAAACCTTTGGCCGAACGTGAACACGATCTGTCCCACGACCACTTGCTCGATCTGGATGCCGAGCCTGAGCCGTTAGACGACGCCAGCCAGCAGGAGATTGACAAATTAGGGCAGGCGATGGTGGCCGCGCGCGAATGCCGGGCGGCGACGCTGATGCTGATGGGCGCGCATGTGATTCGAGCCGGGGTTGCCCGCCAATTGATCGATCTCATGGAACGAGGGTTGATTTCACATATCGGTATGAATGGCGCGGGACCGATTCACGATTATGAGCTGGCTCGCATCGGCGCGACGTGTGAAAGTGTGCCCCGTTACATCCGTTCAGGAGAATTCGGGTTGTGGCGTGAGACCGCAGAATTGAACGAGATTGTTCGTGATGGCGCTGCCGCTGGGTTCGGTCTGGGAGAGTCGGTCGGACGGGCGATTCTGGATAGCGATTTTCCCTGCAAAGAGACGAGTGTGCTGGCAGCGGGTGTGCGGCTTGGCGTGCCAGTTACTGTGCACGTGGGAATTGGTTATGACATTATTCACGAACATCCCAATTTCGACGCAGCGGCTTTTGGAACCGCCAGTTATCGTGATTTCTTGACGGTTTGTGACACCGTTGAACGGTTGCAGGGCGGTGTGTTCTTGTGTGTTGGATCTGCGGTCATGGGCCCCGAGGTGTACCTCAAGGCGTTGTCAATGGCCCGTAACGTCGCCCACCAGCAGGGTAAACAAATCAACCAATTTACGACGGCGGCTTTCGATCTATTGCCGATTGACCGGGATTTTCAGACCGAGCCCGCCAAGACGGATCCGCGTTATTACTATCGGCCTTGGAAGACTGTGCTTGTGCGCACAGTGGCTGATGGCGGACAGAGCCTCTACATTTGTGGAGATCACCGGCAGACGCTGCCGCGATTGCGGCAGGCGGCGATCGCAGCAGCTCGTGAGTAAAGTCATGATTGGTCAGGAACGCTTACAGGGATTGCTGGAACAGTTTCCACGGCAAAGAATCGGGTTGCTTGGCGACCTGTTTCTGGATCGCTATCTGGAGCTTGCTGCGGACGTCCGCGAGCACTCGATCGAAACCGGATTGGAAGCGTACCAGGTCGAGTCGGTGCGCAATGCTCCTGGCGCTTTGGGCACGGTGCTCAACAATCTGGCGGCGCTGGGAGTTGGCGAACTTGTCCCGGTTACGGTGATTGGTGATGACGGACACGGATTTGATTTGCTCAAGCAGTTGTCAGTCCTGCCAGTTAACTGCCAACACGTATGCCAATCAGAGCACCGTTTGACGCCCACCTATACCAAGCCACTACGGCCAGTTGCCGGAGCGTGGGAGGAACTTCACCGGCTCGATGTGCGGACACGCGCGCCTTTGAATCAGCAGGAACTCGATTGGGTTATCGAGAACTTGAAGATCGTGTTTGCCGAGACCGACGGGCTGATTGTGCTCGACCAGATCGATGAAGATGACTGGGGAGTGGTCGGCGAAGCCGTACGTGATGCGCTGTTGGATCTGGTCCGGGGAGACCCGGACAAACTCGTGTTCATTGACAGCCGCAGTCAGATTAGCCAGTTTCAGTGTGGCCACCTGAAGGGGAATCAGGACGAATTTACCCGCGGTTTGCAGCGGCTCTCAGCCGCGAGCGAGGTGGACCCCAAAGACGCGGTGCGGACTCTGGCAGCTCGTACCGGCAGAGTTGCCTTTTGCACCATGGGAGAACAGGGTGTCCTGGCGGCTTTTCCCGATGGGGATATCGAGATGGTGCCCGGTATTGTTGTTGACGGACCGGTTGACATTGTGGGTGCGGGTGATGCGCTAACGAGTGCGACGGTGCCGGCGCTGCTCGGTGGTGCAACACCGGTAGAAGCGGCAGCACTGGGAAACCTGGCAGCGTCCATTACGATCCGGCAATTGGGAACCACGGGAACTGCCTCGCCCGATCAGCTGCGGAATGCCGCTTGCCAGGTGGCACGCTGACTCCTGGTAGAGCTGCCTGTTGACCAGGAGCTGGGCCTGCCATTTTGTGGAAGTCGAGTGCGCCGAGCGAGGGGACAGAGGGATACGATGCAACTCAATTACGACTCGCAGAGAACTTCTCGATCGGGAGATTGATCGTGTACGCCAACGTTCGCGGTACCCGCTTGTACTTTGACGTGGATGGGATGGGACTGGTTCCAGCTGGCGAATCTATGGAGCCGCGGCCGCCGTTGTTCCTGTTGCATGGTGGACCGGGGGGAGACCATGCCAGTTTCAAGACATCGGTGAATAGTCTGGCCGATGTGTCGCAGTTGATTTACCTCGATCATCGCGGCAGCGGTCGCAGTGCGCCAGCCCAGGCCGAGGACTGTACGTTGGATGAGAACATTCAGGATCTGGAAGCGGTGCGGTCCTATTTGGGGCTTGAACAAATTGCTGTGCTGGGCTCGTCCTATGGGGGCATGGTGGCGCAAGGTTACGCAATTCGCTATCCGGAACACATAGAACGTCTGATCCTGGTGGCCACCGCCCCAAGTTTTCGATTTCTCGAAGAAGCGCGGCGCATCGTCCAAACGCGAGGGACGCCAGACCAGGTACGCGTCTGCGAAACGCTTTGGAATGCAGGCTTTACTTCACAGGAACAGCTGTACGAATATTACAAAACAATGGGGCCGATGTACTCCACAGCTTTTGACGCCGATAAATTTGCAGCGGGCTGGCATCGTGGCATCCGAAATTTTGCACAATTGAACAGCGGCTTTGGTGGTTTTTTGAGAGAGTTTGACTACACCGATCAGTTGCGCCAAATCGGTTGTCCGACATTGGTCCTGACGGGGGCGCTGGACTGGATTTGTCCTCCCTCACAGTCCCAGTTGATTGCGGACCAGATTCCCGATGTCCGTTTGGAAATGTTTGCAGACAGCGCGCACTCA
>CAZITS010000834.1:0-3144 GCA_964542185.1 uncultured Pirellulaceae bacterium | reverse complement strand
AAATAATGCCTCTCGCGGTATCGCATTTGCCCCCTTCGAAAGTGTGGCAGACAAGCGCGGCGCAGTGTTGTTGGCGGACGGACGTTCCGCAGATGCCTGCGGAGGGAGCGAGTCACCAGTTTTATTGGTCGATACGGCATCGGCGCCGACCTCGCGGGACTCCCCACCGGATGGCACCGTGCGCGGCGCGGACTCTATACATCCCACATAGAGGAGAAGCAGCGGCAACACGGAAAACCAATGCCAACCTGCCGACTTGCAATTCTCTGCTCGTTGCATGGCAACTCAACCCTTTGCCGTCCGCGAACGACCCTATTCAATGACAAACTCCACCAGCAATTGAATCCGCTTCGCGTGTGGATGCGTGGTACCGATCACAATCCGCACGGGGTCCGTTTGATCTCCCTCCAAGTGATTGACCGAGGGCGAATCGGGGGGAATTTCCAGATTCAACGGAAATAGCAGCGGCCCTCCCTTACGGGTCTCCTTGCTCTCACCTAACGTGGCGCGCAATATGTCGGGAGGATCAATGCGTTGCACTGTCAAACGAGTCTGTGATTTATGTGGTCCTTTGACCAGAACCTGTAGAGTGATCTTTGCGCCTTCGGCCCGGCGAACTCGACCAACCACCATTCGATTCTGGTCTGAATCAAATTGCTTGGGACCCAGTACCGCAATATCCCCAACTACCGTGCCGTTTACGGGAATCTGGAAGACCGGCTTGTCACCCAAAGGCATCTCCAGCAGGATCTGCTGTGACAGCTTGCCCAATGGCAGTCCAGGTTTAACCACGATTCGCACTGCCAGGCCATGATCCGCAGCCTGGGCCTCAATCGCATCCTGTGCCAGTGGATCAATCTTGATGTCGAAATACGATGCGCTCTCCTGATCCGCGAAATCCACTTTAGAAACTTCCAGGCCGGGTTGCCGAAAAGCAAACAATTGAACTGTTGCCTGCGCACCTTCTCCCACCGCCACGTCACCCAGGCTTACTGATATTGGCACCGCCTTCAAAGAGCTGGTCACCTTTCCGTCGATGACCAGTTTAACAAACGTCTGGCCCGGTACATTCGTTTCCACTGTCGCTTCCTGCCGGAAATTTGTTTCCTCCTCTTGTGTTTCTGCAACCCACTCCAACGTCACACGGGTTTGTTCGCCCGGAGCAACTTTCGGAGGATCGACCTGGAACACCGTGCATTTACAGGTCGTTCCACGAGGAGTTAATACCAAGGGTCCTTTCCCTGAATTACGAATGATGAACACATGACGCTTTTTGCCAAATCGTTCCATGGTGCCGAACTGATGCTCGCTGCCGTTCACGAACTCGATCTTTGGAGATTCTGCGGACGGTGTCTGAGCAGAAGACACTACCTCTTCGAAATCAGCTGGCGCAACGATATTTAACTCGGGAGATCGGAGAACATCGTCAGCTGGTGCAAGCACATGACGCTCTACGAAGGCAATACGATTGCTAGCACTCCACCACCCACCAAAGCCTCCCAGAGATATTGCGACACACACGACCACAACTCTGCGCATCAAATTAACTCCCAAACTGAAAAGGATCACACCTCTGTTATAGATCGACAGGCAATCCGTCGCCAAAGGGCTGGGACGGTTCCAGACCTGGCACGCCAGTCTTCCAGATCTGCCGCATCTCCAGTCGCAACCGCAGCCATGGACAACACACCGAATCGTGAAAACTGGCACTGCGTGAGCATCGTGGCCCGATCTTCCTCTCTCCCGATGCCACCAGGGACACGAAACGAGCTGTCCGGCAGCGGCGATTCGCGCAAACGCTTCATCATCGCCCGAGCGTCATCCACGCGTCTGCCGCGCAAGCCAATGAGTACCTGATGTTCAAGCTTCTGCTCCGCATGTGGGTTAAGCGTGTCCAGTTGAATGGCAATTGAGGCGTGGTTCTGGGCAGTCATTACATTCCCTGTCAACTGGCAAACCCAAGCAAGCTGAGCGTGATTGATGCCACTGGCAGGGTACAGCTCGACAGCGGTCTGCAATAGCGGAATGGCACGTTCGGGCCGCCCATCGCGCAACCAAAGCTCCGCCATTTGATAGTGCAAAGCATGCGACTGAGGGTCTCGGAGAAGTGTCTGCTCTATTGCATGTTCCATTGCCTTGCCGTCTTTTGTCCGTTGATAGAGATTCGCTAACAACCTCCAGGGAAGGACACTTAACGGATCGATCTGAGCGGCCCTTCTCAAAGAGCGGATCGCCTGCTGCTCATTCCCTTTTTGCCGATGGTACTCTGCAGCCAGCATAAACGGTTGGAATTGGGTCACCGGCCGATACATACTCTGCCAAAACAACCCTCCCACGAAAAGAACAACTAGTGACATTGCCAACTGCTGTTTCCGGCCAAGCTCCCATGGCAAACGCAGATCAATCTGATTTACGACAAACGCTAGCAAAACCCATGCGTTTTGCGCGACTCCTGAAAATCCAATTCCTCCCGCAGCAAGCAAATTCATCAACAATGCAAAACCGGCAATTCCAATCCACTTCAGATCTAAATTACCGCGTTGAATCCAACGATACTGGAGGACCAATGCCACAGCACCGACAGGCATTCCAATCCACAATAAACTGGGATCTGGCAAGCTGCCAAAAAGAACACTCGCTGCAAGAACCACCAGCGGCATCAAAGCACATCCTGCATAGACCCACCACACCGGCCCGGCCTCTGAACTAGCGTCGGCTGACACCTCCTGCCGGGGCACTTTGAACTGATACCACCACATGGCGCCCAGGCTAACCCCTACGATAGCCAGACTGACCAGCCCCATCGTCCCTGAAATCGCCCACACCTCTAACAAAAAATTGTGCGGATCGGCAATGGTCTCACTGGCTTGCGGCAATTTGTGCGCAGCATAATGTTGTTGGAAATTTCCCGGCCCACATCCCCACACAGGTCTGGCTGAAATTACTCCCCATGTTGCTTCCCAGTATTCCAGTCGATATTGGAGTGTCTTCACCGACTCAGTCACGACGCGCCAATCCAGTCCGCGCGTAACAATGGCTCCTGTCACAATGACTCCCAGTACGCCACAACCCACGAGTACTCGATGCCATGTAACACGTTTCCTGTGGTGCCCGATACCTAGTGCCAACAGACATACTGCCATA
>CAZITS010000833.1:0-3145 GCA_964542185.1 uncultured Pirellulaceae bacterium | reverse complement strand
AATGACATAGTCGCGGTAACGCCAAATGCCTTCTGCCAGAAAGACGGTTTTGCCACCGAATTCGCGCCCGCGAATTTCACTGTAGCCGGCTGCATCCAACCAGTGTCTTCCCCAACGTTCACCGTAATGTTGAGAAGCCAGCAAACGGTCGATCAGGCGCTCGTAACGATCGGGAGCGCGGTCAGCCAGGTAATGATCCACTTCTTTCGGAGTGGGGGGGATTCCGATTATGTCCACAGACGCCCGCCGGATTAGCACCGCTGGTGGCGCAACGCGACTGAATGACAAGCCCGCTTCCTGCAACTTGTCCAGTGTAAAGGCATCGACAGGAGTTCTCACGGCGCTCATGCTGCCGTGACGGTCTGTAGGTTGTGGCTCGAAAGTCAATGGCTGTAGTGGGTGCCGTTGAGGTCTCCGAAAAGCCCACCAGGTGCGATCTTCTTTGGTCAAGTCCGCAGCCTGTTCTTCAGTGGGCGGACCGCCCTGATAAAACGCGAACGCGCCCGCATCGATCCAGGCACGCAGGATTGCGATATCCTGGTCGGTTGGTAGCACATCGGCGACAATGAAGTTCTTGCCAGTGAGTTGTTGTTTAACTTTTCCGGTTGGTGGCATCTGGCCGCCGATGATTTTCTGGAGCAACAGGCTGTTCTTGGCGGATCCGGGAACGATGGCTGGGCCACTTTTCCCGCCTTTGAGTAACAGCGGGAGAGACCGCACGTCAAGGTTGCCTTGACGGTGGACCCAACCGTGGCAGTGGACACACAAGGACGTCAGAATCGGGACGACGTGACGTTCGAAAACCAGCTTTGCTGGCCGTTTCATTTCCGGGGCATCCGCTTGGGCGTTTGCGGATCTGGCTGGTACCAGACAGTGCAAACAAACCAGGGCTATGGTGCCGTGAGTCCAACGTAGAATGCGTGCAAGCATAGGTTTCTCAGCACGAAAAGAAACCGTGATGTACCATCCGTACGTCGACCATTATAGCGGACGTCTGCTACGTCCGTATCATTAGGCGATCAAACACATAGAATCCAGGGCAATCGGTCAGGGCCGCAGGTCACAACGCTGCATGCTCCGCCGCCATCTGGAAAGACGGTGTTGGGAGCGTTTGCCTGCACTGTGCCTGCATTGTGAATAGGCAGAGAACAGGCAGGAAAACTCAGTCCTGGAAAGCTTCCGTTGTCAACTGAAACTCTCCTGCCACGGTACCGCCGATTTTGTTGTCGAACTGTTTGATGTCAAAGGTGCCGGTCACACCAAACGTTCTGCGCTGTGCCTCGGGTGAATCCGGGTCCCCCTGAATGACCATGGCCCATACACAAAAGTGATCAACCGGGAGGCTCTCTTTCGCGACTGCAAGGCGAATTGGATCGATATAGAACTGTAAATGCCAGGTGGTTTTTCCCGACCGGTCCTGCGCGACCAGATGGACAAACGGATACCCGGGTCGAATGAACTCGGTATTTTCCTGCCTGGCATAGGCTCCCAGGTCGACAAACATGCGTTCTTGCTTTTGGCCGTCGATGCGGACTTCCAGTCGAGCGGTTCCCAACTGGAACAAGTTCTCGGGCGCTTCATCCACCATCTCCGTTTGAAACGAACCAACGAGCTCCATTTCGGTTGGCGATTCTTCGGAGGCCGGAGTTTCCAGTTGTGGCCAAGTGGCGGCTGGTTGATTCAGTTCCGCCTCAACTTCGGCACGCCGTTCACGAATAAATGCAAATGCGGTTTCCAGACGGTCTTTCCTGCGTTGGGAATCCACGGTCAGATGCGGTTCGAGCAGCTTTTGAACCCGCTCTATTTCGGCACGAATTTCTTCTTCAATCCAGACCTCATCGAGCAAGCGGCGCATTTCGCGCCGGTAGCGGTGTTGAACCTCCGGAATTCTCCACAAGCGGGCACAGAGTGCACCCACCGCCTTGAACGATTTGGGTACCGGCTGCTGAATAAAAGGTCCTGGATCCCAGAAGATTGAGTCCGTCCCCCACGGCACAAAGTACAAACGATCTTTGCGAGGTTCCTGGTAGATGTAGTAATTATTTCGGTTTCCCGAATAGCTGTCCCAATGCCCGATCAATACCTCGGTCGCCCAGAACGTCATGAAAGCTTCCAGGTCAATGTGTTTCTCGATTTCACGCAACCCGGTACGTGCATCTTGCAAAACGGCAAGAAACCGCTTGAGTGTTTTACGGCCTGCACCCGGCTTTCCATTTTTGCGAACGATGCGTGCGAAACTCTCTGGATCTTCAGTAAAGTCGCCGGCGTAGCCTTCGTACAGTTTCCCTTTGCGGCCTTTGAAGACACGATCCAGGAAAGGACCGCGAATCGACTCTACATGCGAGTAGATGCCGAGTTTTTCTCCGTTTACCGTGACCAGAGCAAAGTTGCAACGCGGTGATGGTGTGCCAGCCCGCTCAAACAACCAGTAGGCCATGTACTGGTGTAATTGACTTGCGTCCTGCACGTTGTTGTTCAGTGTGAGTTGGTCCAGTCCATAGAAGTCCTGTTCTTTTTCCCACCGATCGAAGCGGATCTTGATCGACGGGCGTGTCGACACTACGGAGCCGAAGAAGCCCTTCTTGCGCACGCCGACGGCAGGAATCCGGACTCCGTCAATGTCCACATCGGCCTGGTAGTATTTGTAAGGGTCTTCCGCGATGCGGCCTGGCTCAGCAATGCGATGACTGGTACGCAGCGCCATCCAGTCCTCAGGATCGAGATGAATATCAACTCTGAGAATCTTCTGACTCGCAAAAAGTGGCGCAGCCCGGTTCTTGTGAGGATCCTGGTCACGCTCGGTGCCGGCTCCGGACGTCGCCGGCAGGAGGCAGAGCGAGATCCAGTAGAGCAAATTACAGAAACGCAATCGGTGCGAGGAAGACCCGTTATTTTGCTCTCTCGTTATTATCATCGCGTCACGTCTTTCTGGCAGTAGTGCATCGTTTTGCTTGTCTCCAAGCAACGTGGCTGTCTCGATGTGTGATGGTCCCCATTGTTGCCTGGTTTCCATGACGCGGCACCACCTTGACTACATGATGTCGGGGGAAAAAAGCAGATTCCTCTTTTTCCCACGATGCGTACTGGAACGCGCCGCACATCCAGAGTCCACAACGGCTTGCAGGTGCTGAACCACTTTCAGGTA
>CAZITS010000832.1:0-3151 GCA_964542185.1 uncultured Pirellulaceae bacterium | reverse complement strand
TCGCCCTCGACAGCGACCTCGAGATGCTGCCGGTCATCAACAAAATCGACCTCCCCGGTGCAGACGTGGATCGCGTTCGTGAAGAAATCGAAGCCGACCTGGGACTCGACCCGTTCGAGGCCCTACCTGTATCCGCGAAGTCCGGCGAAGGCATCGACGACCTGCTCGCCGGCATCGTCGACCAACTGCCCAGCCCGCAGGGAGACCCGGACGCACCTCTCAAGGCACTCATCTTCGATGCGCATTTCGATTCCTACCGTGGTGTGATCCTGCAGTGCCGCGTGATGGCCGGCACGCTGAAAACACGTGACGCGATCCACTTCATGCATTCCAATCGCGATCATGCGGTTGAGGAACTCGGCTACAACCAACTGAAACTAACGCCCCGCGATCAGCTTTGCGCCGGAGAGGTCGGCTACATCATTGCCGGTATCAAAAGCGTACAAGACATCGAAATCGGCGATACGATTACCTGCGTCGAGCGACCGGCAGAAGAACCGATCCCAGGTTACCAGGAAGCCAGGCAGGTCGTCTTTTCATCGATCTACCCCATGAACTCCGATCAATACAAGGATCTCACCAAAGCCCTCGACAAACTGGCGATCAACGATGCTGCCTTGACGTATGAAAAGGACAGCTCAGCGGCGCTCGGATTTGGTTTTCGCTGTGGTTTCCTCGGACTGCTCCATTTGGATGTCGTTCAGGATCGGTTACAGCGAGAGTTCGACATTGGTCTGGTCATCTCCGCTCCGTCCGTCAAATACAAAATAACCTTGCGCGACGGCACGACACTTGACGTAGACAACCCCAGCAATTGGCCCGACCCGACTACCGTCGATTCCGCCACCGAACCTTACATTCGGGCCTCGATTCTGACGCCTGAAGAATACGTTGGTCCGGTCATGGAACTCTGCCGCGAGCATCGCTCGGAGAGCCAGACCATGACGTATCTCTCGGCCCGTCGCGTGGAGGTAATTAGTGAGATGCCTCTGGGCGAAGTCCTGTTTGATTTTTATGGCAAACTCAAGACAATCACCCGCGGCTATGGTTCCTTTGACTATGCCCCCATCGAATACCGCACTACGGATGTCGTCAAGGTAGACATCCTGGTCAACAAAGAACCGGTCGACACGCTTTCCTACCTGGTGCATCGCGACAAGGCGCGCCCTCGAGCACTACACTACTGCGAGCAGCTTGCTGAAGCGATTCCACGTCACCAATTCAAGATTCCCATCCAGGGCGTGATTGGTGGAACCGTGATTGCACGGTCGACGATCCAACCCTATCGGAAGGACGTGACAGCCAAGCTTTACGGTGGCGACGTAACGCGCAAGAACAAGCTGCTTGACAAGCAGAAGAAGGGGAAGGCCAAGATGAAACAGTTCGGCCAGGTGAACATTCCCCAGAAGGCCTTTGTCTCCGTGCTGGTCGCCGACCGCAGTCAGTAACCCGGTCATCGCGGGATAGGCGGCGACAGCAGCCAAACGCCGCTGAAATCCTGCTACTGCGGATGGGCTGGCCACTCGACGTTACGACAGAATGCCATGAATCGGCCTGCCGTAATCGACTTCCAGCCGCTTCCGGCCGGGAATGTTCAAACGCCTTGTATCGAGGCCCAGCAGGTGCAGCACCGTGGCGTGAATATCGGTCACGTAATGTGGATTTTCCACCGCATGAAATCCCAACTCGTCCGTCCGTCCGTAGGTATACCCTCGTTTGACCCCGGCTCCCCCAAACCAGACCGTAAACCCATGCGGATGATGGTCACGACCGGTGCTCTGATCGGTGCCGCCTTCCAGGCCAGGAGTTCTCCCGAATTCGGTACAGCAAACGACCAGTGTGTCGTCGTACATGCCGCGCCGCTTCAGGTCTTTCAATAACCCGGCTATCGGCTTGTCAACGCGTGCGCAGGAACGGGCATGATTCTTCTTCAGATCCCGGTGTGAATCCCATTCTCCGTAGCCACTCAAATAGACCAGAGAGTAACGCACACCTCGTTCGGCTAGTCGTCGTGCCGCCAACAGGCGTCGGCCATAGACTTCCGTCGTCTTGTTGTCCAGACCGTAGAGTTCCTGCGTCTCCTTGGTCTCCGCTGCCATGTCAAGTGATTCGGGCACCGCACTCTGCATCCCGAACGCCAGTTCATAAGACTTGATCCGAGCCCGGATCGCAGCATCCTGTGGATATTCGATTGCCGACAACCGATTCAGTCGATTGATGAACTGAAACTGGTCCCGTTGTTCGCTGGATAACATGTGTTTCGAACGGGTACCAAACGGCAGCGAATTATTGGGATCCAGAGCCAGCTCCACTCCCCCGTGCTCTGGCCCCAAATAGGCGGGATCAAAGTTCCAGCGGACACGGGTATCCTTGTACTGCCCCAGAAAAACAAACTTGGGCAAATTCTCGTTCAACGTACCAAGGCCGTAGTTGATCCAGGAACCAAGTACCGGCTCGGGTGGATCCAGCTTGTGCCGACCGTGATGGATTTGAAACTCCGCATTGTGGTCGTTGTCGGTAGTGTACATCGAGCGGACCAACGCGATGTCGTCAGCACACGTCGCCAGATGCGGCAACCAGTCGGCAAAGTCCATTCCATTCTCGCCGTACTTTTTGAACCCTGTCTGCATCGGAAAAATACGCGAGTGGGTTCGATCGACGAATACGACGGCCCGCGCACGCTCCTCATAGCGGGGATCCTTAATGGGATTCGCGAACGCAGTCTGGTCGTAGGTCTTGCCCGCATATTTATTCAAGGCCGGCTTGGGATCGAATGTCTCCATATGGCTGTAACCGCCAGACAGAAAGACCCAGATCACACGCTTGGCCTTGGGAGCAAAATGCGGCCTGCCATCGGGGGTTCCGGCCGCTGTGCTGGCAACCCCGTCTGCATGCAACATGGCACCCAGTGCCACTCCCGTGAAGCCCATGCCAACGTCCGCCAGAAACGTACGGCGGCGAATGTTGCTGCATTGAGGTTGAGGAGAAGCCATCGATATCTCTCACCATCTAGGGGCAGGGTGTGTCCGAGTACGGCAACTTAACGAACCGTGACAAAATCACTGTGACTAAACAAGGCGTGAACAAAATTCTCGCGTGCTCTCAGTAGTGGCTCGTTAGAGGGAACCACCTCACTGGTTTTATCGGCTGC
>CAZITS010000831.1:0-3153 GCA_964542185.1 uncultured Pirellulaceae bacterium | reverse complement strand
CTCGCCGGCACCTGGACCAGCGGATGGCGTGGGCAACGAATTCGCGAAATGATCGAATCGAAACCCACACTGTTGGTCACCGACATGGGAAGTATGCAACTTGATGCACTCGATTTACATGCCGCAGCGGCCGTACCACACTTGCTGCCCGTCATTGAAACCAGCACTCATCCGCACATCAAACAGGCAGTCACGCTGCTTCGCGAATGGGATTTCCGAGCTGAAGCAGATTCTGCTGCCACTGCGATCTTCAATGTATTTTTCACCCATTGGTGCAGAGCAGTGAGCGCCGAACGATTTGATCCCGAAAGCTGTGAGCTGATGCAGGCTGGTGTCTTCGGGCTCGCGGCAAGGCTCCTGCAAGCAGATCCATACGGCTGGTTTATCAAAAAGGATCGCGAACGCAGAATCCAGGAGACCTTCGCTGCCACCATCGACTACCTGATCGAAGAAGCTGGCGACAACGTGTCGGCTTGGACTTGGGGGCATTTTCACCGGCTTGAACTGCGACACGTTCTCTCCAACCGTGGAGATCTGGGAGGGCTGCTCGATTATGGTGGAAACGGCGTGCGCGGAGACATGCAAACTGTCGGCAATACGGGCTCTGGACCGCTCTGGACAGCGGCAACTGGGGGAGGCTACCGGATGATCACCGATCTCAGCACCTCTCCACCAACTTTGCTTGCCGTCGATGCCCAAAGCCAGTCCGGACGGCCAGGTTCTCCATGGTACACCGATCAATTGAACGACTGGCTGCAGGGCGAGTATCATGAAATCCCGCTGGACACAAAACAGGTGCAACGCGATTGTGTCCACCACTTGAAAATGAGCCCGCTTGCTAGCGCAGGCTGAGTTCTCGTTTGTACAGCAGCAACAGAACGATGGGTTCGCTCAACAAGCAGGGCTGCCCATCACTAAAAGCCAATCTGGCTAACAGGTACCGGCGTCAGCATAACGCGTTTCCCGGGCTTCCTTCGCATTAGCCTGCCGGCAACATACGCGGCGGAAAAGTTAGCTCTGGCAAACGTATGACGTCAGTATCAACACGGTCATTCTTCAACTGCAGGCGGCGAAAGCCTGGGCATACAAGATCAACCTGTGCTGCAGTACTGCCCGGCGTGAACTGAAATGATGTCGCAGGGGTGGTCAGACACAACACACCATTATTCATTGCCGAAAAATCCTGGTGCACATGCCCACTGACGACCGCGCGCAACTGCGGATGCACACCGATGCTTTGCCAAAACACCTCACGGTTAGTCAACCCGATCCCATCAGCCCAGCTTGAAGCTACCGAAAAAGGTGGGTGATGCGTAAACAAAACCGTCGGCTGCGCTGCGTGCTGCTCCAATTCGCATTGCAACCACTTTTGCTGGCGTTCCGAAAGCGTCCCGTGTACGGCTCCGGGCACCTGCGTATCGAGACCGATCAACCGCCAGTCACCTAACTGATGGGAAAAGCAGATTGCATCAGGGGCGTTTTCGGATGACATGGTTGGCAATGTGATTACATCATGCAGCAAACTCCGGTCATCATGATTGCCAGGAATCACGGCACAACGGCCATGCCATTCCTGCAGCCATTCCATCAACCGTTCGTAGGCGCCGCGTTCTCCGTCCTGCGCTAAATCGCCTGTGATGACCAGGAAATAATCCTGCTGCTCCTGCTGCCGCAACAAATCCAGCACCTGTTTCAGCGTACGCCAGGTGGGCACCTCGCGTACATCTGCCTCAACATCGGACAACAGATGCAAATCCGTCAACTGAATAATGCACTGACTCATCAGTAATACGACCGCCTTTCTTTACTCCGTGACCTCTCCACGCCGGTTGTGGCACATCCGCTTCGCAAACGCCGACACAAAGAAACACCACGAGAACCCGATCCTGGCCAACCACGCCTACGATCGACACAGGGAAAACGAGAACGCATTGGTACATTCAACGAAAAAACCGCGTCACACGACGCGGTTTTTGTATTTAATCAGGGACAACAGCGACCAGGTACACTTCACACGAGCAGTCAACTGTCCGTCTCAGCAATCTTGGGCTCCATTTGCTTGGTATTACGTTCGACGGCCAACACAATCGTTCTTTGTTCTACGCCGTCACTGCTGGATGCCACCACCGGCAGCACCTGGCGACGATCGGGCATACTAACCCGGACTGTAAAAGTTCCATCGGGACGCAACTTGACCGGTTCGCCGGACAGCGTGACATGTGCGTCGGGTTTGGTTGAACCGAAAATGATCATTTCGGCGTCTACCTCAAACACAAAATCCCGTTCGCGGTTCAGAATGCGTTCCGCTCCAGCGCCATAACGGGTCATCTCGTGCGCACCCATTGGACGCCGCAAACGTTCTTCGAACAATTCTCGCAGCTCACCTACCGCGTTTTGCTGGTCGTAACCGCCGCTCAATGCAAAAACACGCTCGTAGTCTTCGGCCACGTCCGACCAGTTCTCGTCGATCGTGTCACTACTGCCCGGGTGCGGAGTCGACACGATGTTACTTCGTGCCAACGCAAAAAATCGCTCGTTGTCGGCTAAATACCCTAAATCGACACGGTAGCTGCGGGGCGGATCGGGTACGTCGATGTACCAGTTGTTGACGCCACCATGAATTTCGATATCTCTTGCCACCCACTCCGTAGCACTCGTCGTAGATTGCTGATCTACTTCATACACACGCAGTACGGGTTTCGCGGTGTGCCAATATTCGGCCATCGCCGCTCGGGCGCGTTCCATCCCCTGGCGCGAAACCTCCCAACAAGCCTGGACCCAATAGGGATCCCTTACTAGCAATACGATACGATCCTTGCGTGGCTGTCCGGCCTCGCCCTTACCACCGTTGGGCATTGCAGCCGAGAGATCCTGGGTCTGTCGGCGTTGCTCGTTGACGCGCCGCAGCCTGCGCAAGGTCGCTGGAGCGGTCTTTATTTTCGAGCGTTTGGCATTCGCACGCTTACCGGCATTCCGCTTGACCGAGCTCGTCGCACTGCGCGAGGCCTTGGCACCAGCACGCGCTTTCGCGGAACTCGCCTTGTTTGATGACTTGGCTTTGGCTTTGGCCTTGGCTCGCGCTGCTCGTACAAGAGCGCGAATCAGGTCGTCTTTCCGCATGGAACTCCATCCGGAAAGGCCCAGATCTTTGGC
>CAZITS010000830.1:0-3157 GCA_964542185.1 uncultured Pirellulaceae bacterium | reverse complement strand
CCAATGCCGCGGCAACCGCCCAATCCCGGTCTGGCTGACTGCCGCAATCGCCATTCTCACACTCGTTACCTTTGCGCTAATGGCGCGCACCGCGAATCTTGGCGGTCAACTGCGGCACGAAGAAATCCGCCCAACAACACATAGCACTGAATCAGGGACAAATACAGTCTCCCTGACGCAATCCGGTCCCCACCTGGTTCAACACTTTGGTACGACGACAAGTCGGACCTGACGACACGCAGACACACCGCTTTGGTACCTCCGCCAATCTCCGCTACTGTGGCGTTTCTGGTTTGGCACCCGGCAACTTCTGCCGGCGATAGTCCGCCAGGAATCGTTGCTGACCCTGCCCTGTCTTGAACTCCTCAGGGAAATCCTTGCCAGCCAAGTCGTAGCAGATGCGGAGCACACCGTCCTCCGTAATTTCGTAGATCGCAAGCTGGCTTTTCCCCTTATTCGCCCCATTTGTACTTGTAATCGTAAGCCGTTTCGGATTTGCCTGTTCGTCGATCTTGTAGGTTCCGCGATCCGACTCTTGACCACCCGCAATTGTGGTTGCATAGGTGTCGGCGGTCAGAGTCAATGTCATCGCCTGGATGACCGCATCAGGCAAACCCTTCCCCCCCAGTTCCGCCTTGAACGGTTTCCAGACCCCTACTCGCGGTGGCGGCTGCGGCGCAGCACCTGCCTCCTCCGTTACCGAATCCGATGCCAGATTTCCCTGCGGCGGCAAAAAGAACATACCCGCGATTTTGTGCTCTTGATCAAACGCCAATCGAAATACCAAGGGCGACTTCTCAAACGTGCAGTCCACATCAATCACCCGATGAGGTCCACTCTGACTGCGGCGCACAGCTGTCTGTTCTTGCAGCGCACCCACCTGTGCCGTGACAGCTTCCCAGGTTTGCTTGAGTTTCTCGGGGGGCATAGCCTGACTGACCTGAGTGTCAAAATCCTTCGTCGCCTCTTCATATTTTCCGGCGACCATTAATTGCAGCAGTTGCCCCGCGGCTTGCTCCAGGCCATCGGCAGGCATTTCAGCGGCCGACGCTGGCGGTTGGGCGGCGCTGTCACCCGCCACTCTGTCAGCTGACTTGTCCACATCCGCTGGCGCTGTCCCCTGCTCTGCCGCGGGTGAAGGTTCCACTGTGTCCGGTGTCGCCTGGTCGCTACGTTCCGTCGACGACATCTGGGAGGTTTGAGGTTGAGAACCACAACCGAGCGCAGCAAACAGTAACCATGCGGGGAGCGAAGTCTTCATGCCAGTCCCTGTTCTCGCGAGTGTTCTAAACGCAGACCGTCTGACGGCTCGTCATTCTATAGCAATGTCGGGACAGGATGGCAGACTTGATAGCTCTCTTGTTCATATCGCAAAACAGTAAAACCGTTGGTCTCGCAGCCGACAGGACCTGGCGTTGTTTCACAGAATACAGACCGGTGTCATAGAATAGAGACGACAGTACGACAGCCCCTGATAGCTGAGTTTGTTTGGCGCCAGAACTGCCAGGGAACCCACCAGAGCCGAACTGGAAAGCAAATGGCATGCGACACCTACTCCAATTGGTTTGCCTGTCTGTGTGTGTGGCATCCTGCTCTCTACAGGACATCGTGGGCGGCGAACCTCTTTTCACCAACATCACCAACCAGGCTGGCACCGGTGGCCCGACCAGTCCGTACACCGGCGGTCATGGAGTCCTGTTTGCCGACGTCAATGCCGACAGACTTCCCGATCTGTATATCACCATGATTTTCCGTCAACCGATGGCCGATTTGTTCTTTCGTAACACCGACGGCAGACAGTTCATCGAGGACGGCAAGCTGCGTGGAATCGCAGACTTCGATGGAGGGTCCCACGGGGCCTGCTTCGCGGACCTGGACAACGATGGCGACTTTGACTTGTTCAACGGCACAACCTGGGACCATCCTCGCCACCCCGCACACAATAATTTGTTTCGTAATGACGGTACCGGCCATTTCACCGAACTGTCCAGCCAGGCGGGTATCCCCCGAGAGCGACGTTGGCCAACCCGTGGAGTCCTGACTTTCGACATGGACCAAGACGGCGACCTGGATCTATTCTGCGTCACGAATTACCTGGGGTCAGAGGACCCGCCAGCGGAACGAAACGAGATCTACCGGAACAACAACAACTGGACGTTCTCATCGATCACACGTGGCCCTCTGGCCACAGCACCCTGCGGCCAAGGTGCGATTGATACCGACTTTGATGGGGATGGAGATATCGACATCATCGCTGCCAATCGTACCGGCCAGGTCAACATACTGAAGAACGACGGTCTGGGAAATATGACCCTGCTCGACGCCAGTGCGCTTGGCATTCGACATCGTGCTGGTGATGGCATCAGCATGGCGGACATCGATAACGATGGCGACCTGGATGCACTCTTTGCCAGTGATGACCAGGGGCACCTCTACGTGAACCAAGGGCGAGGATTTTTCTCATTCGAACGCACATTCAAAAACACAGACGGATACATGGGAGGATTTGCCGACCTGGACAACGACAGCGATCTCGACCTGGTCTTTGCCGGTGACGAAGTCTGCTGGTTGAACGCCGGTAATGGACGCTTTCACCCAGGGCCCGCGCTTCCCGTCGGCAACATTGCCGATCCCCGCGGAATCGCTTTTGCCGACATCGACAACGATGGCGACATCGATTTCGCAATTGCGTGCAAACGATCACAAAACGCGCTATTACGGAACAACTACAACACTGGAAACTGGCTTAAGATCGAGTTGATTTCACCACAAGGACAAATCGGCGCCTTCGGTGCTGTTACCAGAGTTTACCGAGCAGGAGAAATCGGTGAGCAGTTGATCGGCTACCGTGAATCCCGCAGCAACAATGGGTATCTGGGGCAGGACGATCCGGTGCTGCACTTCGGATTGGGCACCCTGGCGACCGTTGACGTGGTCACCACCTTTCTCGATGGCACCACTATCCAGCATCGGGGGGTTGTTGCCAATCGGTTCATTACGGTTGACGCTTCGCGAATCAAGTAACGCTGCCGGACACAACTCATAGCAACATTGCTATGCAGAGGATTCCCCGCGCTACCTCTCACGTGTTAGATCTCTGCCCCAAACCAGGGTGGACTCTTGAGGTCGTCCAGGAACTGTTTTTGATCTTGCGGTC
>CAZITS010000829.1:0-3160 GCA_964542185.1 uncultured Pirellulaceae bacterium | reverse complement strand
CGGCCCGCGACCTTCACAAAGACCCGTTTCGCGTCCACTGGCACCAGGGTCAATGTGCAATCAATGTGATAAGGCAAAGGCACCGCAACAACAAACGTCACGACTGCGACTGCGGCCAAGGACGTCAAGGCCAGGCGATGTTTCTTCACTTTGTGCATCCTCCCTGGGACGTAAAAAAACTTTGCCAATTTGTAGAACGGCTGCACGATCAAGCCAATAAAACCTGCGAACGCCACGATCTGGCCTAACACCTTCAAGCCATAAGGCTCGAGCGCTTTGTTCAAAAACATCACGATCGAAAAAACGATCACCCAGCGGTAGACCACCGAAGCCGCGGTATACAGGCCAAAAAAGAAACGCTTCTGCTGAGGCAAGAAAGGGCTTTCCGGCTGGTCGATTCCGAGACAGAGTGCCGTGAGAAAACGGCGCGTGATCTCGGTCGATTTTTGCCGCAAGTTGGGAATTTCAATGAGGTCCATGAGAATGTAATAACCGTCAAATCGAAGCAACGGATTGCCGTTGAACAGTAGCGTGCTGACGGAGCAGATAAACATGACGCTCAAAGACAATTGATTGATGAGTACACCCGGCGTACTGAACCACCATAGAAACGTTGCGACCGACGCAAAGAACATCTCGACGTACATACCTGCGGCGCCAATAAAGACCCGGTGCCACTTGTTGGGCAACATCCATGAATCCGAAACGTTGCAGTACAGCGCTGGCGTAAACACGAGCAACATGAAACCCATTTCGTGGCACTCGCCACCAAATCTCTTGCAGGTCAGACCGTGACCAAATTCATGGCAGACCTTGACCCCTGCCATGGTAATCCCCAGGTAAATCCAGTTGCTGGGACCAAAGAACTGATGAAACGTCGGCAGGCGAGATTGAAATTCCCCAAACTGAACTGCCACCAGCGTCAAAGCACTGAGGCCAAACATCAGCAACACAACCAGCATCAACGGCGAAAAGAACCATCCCGTCCACGGGTAAATCGCGTTCAGGATCTTCTCCGGGTCGATGCCGCGCCAACGAACGGCAAATACGTTTGACAATTTCCCTATAAGTTCGCGGCGTTTCTTCTGATCACCGCGCGACTTCAATTGCACGCCTTGCCCTGAGGCACTTGAAGTCACCAAACCGCTACGGTGCAACGTGCCGACGAATTGCTGCAGATCCTGAAAGGTCACTTTCTGTGGCGGAAACAAGTCTTCAAACCGGTCCTTGATATCCGTCATGCTGGAACTGCCATCCAGCATGCAAAGAATTTCATACTCCTCTTCATGAAACCGAAAGTAGTTGAGGCCCACAGGCTCCTTAACAACCCAGTAGGCGCGGCCATGATACCGCTGCCGGCGCGCCGACAAATCGGCACGCATACGGAGCGCAATGGGGCGTGAGACACTGCTCACCATGCTGTCAGCTAAGGTGGCCATCGGAAAACTTCAACGGTGGGTCGGCGACCGCAGCCAAGCCTGCCCGGCACGGGCCGCGGAACGCAACGGGCATCATTCAGGAAACGACAGCGGGAGCAACTCGATGTTCATCTGCGTGGACATCCCGGGCCGCAACAGCCAATGTCCTGCGTACTGCTGGTTTTCGACTTCGGCACGGACCTGGTAATCTCCCTTCGCATCCACTTCCGGACTCACGTATACAATCCGCCCCAGAAACAGGCGATTACCAAACACGCGTTTGACTGCCGCACCCGCCCCAGAGACGTCCAAACTCACACGGACGGGCTGGTTGAAGACCTGCTGTGGCAAGAACTCGGTGGCAGAGAGAAAGCCCTCCACATAAAGCCTGTCCATACGAATAATCCGCAAGATGGGCTCCCCCTGCCCAATCCACTCGCCCTGGTCTTTGAAGCGTTCGGCGACCACGCCAGCCAGCGGAGATTTGATCTGCCGCCGTTCCAGCTCATTCAGAACGGCGTTCAGTTCGGCCTGCCGGACATTTACCGTCTGTGTGGAGACGGCATGATTATGAACCGCGACTTCCGACTGCAACGCGGCCCGCTCCGCATTCAATTCCTGGCGGCGAATTTCGTTGTCTGGTACTGCGCCCTGCGAACGCTTGTTAATCGCATACGATGCGGTGACTTCCGCTTCCGCCACGAGGCGGGACGCTTCGGCAGCCCGCACGTTGACCGATTCCGATGCATTGTCGACTTCCCCATCTTTGTCATCATCGATGCCATTGAGTTCCGCATCCTCCTGCGCCGCCGCCAACTGCGCTTCGGCAGCTTCTTTCCGTAACAGGGCATCACTCTCATCAATCTGGGCCAGCAGCTGATCCTTCTCGATGGTTACCCCTTCACGAATGTCAAGCAGCCTGAGAAGGCCAAGCTCGTTCGCCGAGACCATAACATCGTCCATCGCGGTGACAATGCAATTCCTGAGTTCCTCGGACACCGCGTCGGCATCGTCGGCTGGCTGTTGTGGAGCAAGCGGACCCGACAAAACCAGCGCGGCAATCAACACAGAAGCGTGCATTCCAACACTCCAGATTACAGACACAAAACGATTCGGATTATTTCCAGCGCAGTCTTACCAGGCCCCACGCTACCCGCACCTCCGGCCGCAGCCGCCTCGCGCTCCTGTGGGTCGCCTGGGCACACGGCATTAGAACAGCACCTTCCGCTCGATCCACTCCCAAACTTCATGCAACCAGACGTAACCGAGCGGCTTTCGACCACAATAGACTTTGGCCGTCACTGACATTCCGGGACGCAGGTCCTTCCCCTTCAGATCATTCTTGTCAATGCTCACGCGAATCCGGACACTTGGACCTGCTTCGCGCTGCACCACATCAGCACGGCTTTGAATATCGCTCTTCTCGGTAACCGTGCCGTCGTGCTCTCGGCCGGGCGCACTGGCCAGAATATATTTGACGTCCAGCGTCTGGTTGGCCGCTTGCGCTTTCAAGACATGACCGATCCGACGTTCGGGCATTTCAATTTCCAGCTCCCAGTCGGCACCCACCCCCGTCTCGGCTACGGTCAGTAAGACCTGACCGGCTTGCACAGGTCTCCCCAAGAGCAAACCTTCGACATCCCAGGTGATGATCTGTCCGGCGATCGGGCTGTACACGACCAGCCGATCCATTTTTAGTTCCAGTAGCTTACGTTGCTCCTCCAGGCTGCGAACCTGGCCCT